>CABUCP010000015.1 GCA_902490055.1 uncultured Klebsiella sp.
CGTTCATTCGCTTCGAGCAGGATAAGAAACTGTTCCGTAACGCGCTGGAAGTGGAAGCGCTGGCCAAAGGCTTTGATAACGGCCCGCTGTTCAAAGGGGTTAACCTGCTGCTGGAAGTCGGCGAGAAGCTGGCGGTGCTGGGGACCAACGGCGTCGGTAAATCGACGATGCTGAAAACCCTGGTTGGCGAGCTGGAAGCAGACAAGGGCGCCATTAAGTGGTCCGAAAACGCCCGTATCGGCTACTATGCGCAGGATCATGCTGAAGATTTCGAGAACGACCTGACGGTCTTCGACTGGATGAGCCAGTGGAAGCAGGAAGGCGATGACGAGCAGGCGGTACGCAGCATTCTCGGTCGTCTGCTGTTTAGCCAGGACGATATCAAGAAGCCGGCGAAAGTGCTGTCAGGTGGTGAGAAAGGGCGCATGCTGTTCGGTAAGCTGATGATGCAGAAACCGAACATTCTGGTGATGGACGAACCGACCAACCACCTGGATATGGAATCGATCGAATCGCTCAACATGGCGCTGGAAATGTATCAGGGCACCCTGATCTTCGTTTCCCACGACCGCGAGTTCGTTAGCTCGCTGGCGACCCGCGTACTGGAGATCACCCCAGAACGCGTTATCGATTTCAGCGGCAACTACGAAGATTACCTGCGCAGCAAAGGTATCGAGTAATCCTGTCCGTTACCCGGGTTGCGGCGCAATCCGGGGTTAACACTCAGGCTTTCATCCCTAATGCGCGTTTGCCGTGGCGATTAAGATCGTCAAGGGTGAAGCGCGCTTGCCAATCGCATTCATAATCCTCACGCGGGAAATCCCCCGGCGAAGCACCTTTCTCAAGAGCGATTTTCACCTTCTGCGCATAGGCAAGATTCTTCTCGCACATCGGCGCGGCGGGGATGTACATCACGTTGCCCCAGCCCTGTTGATTGTCTACCGGCGCCACCGCGTGGATCACATCGCAGTGCCACCACACGGAATCACCGGCATTCAGCGCCGGAATCGAACTTAACGCTTTGATTAATAGCGGATGCCATTGTTCCGAGATCGGCAGCACCTTGCCCGGCGCCACGCCGCACAGTTCATCTTCCGGCACATCATCCAGCAGCGGGCGCAGCAGAACGTAAGCCATCGCCTCCGGGATCGGCACCACGTGCAGCAGCCCTTGATCCGGGATCATATCCGACAGCGCGGTCCAGCCCTGGAAGGTGCGGAACACCGAACACTTGGTGGTGTTATCGACGGTGTACTCTTCGACCTCAGTACGGTGCGCCGCGTCCCAGGGATCGTAAGCGTCAATGTTGCCGTTAAAGACGTTGGCGAATACCTGTTGATAAGCGGGGAGCAGCCAGCGTTCCAGCGCGCCGGAATCGGTATGCGCGCCCAGCCCCTTTGAAGTGGTTCCCGGCGGGCGGCGGCGAATGCGGTCCGGATAAATCACGCTGACGTCCGGATCGAACCAGCGTTTACCGTCCTGCTCAAAGCGCCACAGGCGGTTAAGGAAGGATTGCACCGCTGCCATTTCATCACTCTGCCGCGCCTGCATTTGCGAGGGCGACCAGTAGATCGGATAGATCTCCGGGCGCGAAGCCTCCAGCGAACCAAAGAAACTGTCGCCGGGCCCTTTGTACACCTCGTCAAAATGGTTGAGATCGAGGTATTCCAGCATCGCGTTATCCCAGGCCAGCGCCTGCTCGCGGGGGTAGTGGCCTTTGATGACCGCACAGCCGCGGCGCTTAACGGCTTCACGCTGCTCATCGCTGATCTTACCCTCGGCGATATCGCTAAATGGGATCGTCGGCCAGACCGGCTGACCGGCGGCTTTCAGGGCGTTAATCTCGTCCAGGCGCTCGCTGATGCGCGCCGAGAGTTTATCGAATACTGCCTGGACATCGCCGATTTGCACGCGTAGGGCCTGTTTCATCTGGCGAATCGCCGCTTTATGGTCGGCAGGTAATGTGTCGTGGGTCGGGAGAGCAGCCATAATCACCTCGCTGTATCTTTCATTCGAAAGCATTAAATCTTACAAACGTTAATTTAAGTTAAATTAGAGTTAATGCAAGTTTAAAATTATGCAGCGGCGCACAAAATGGAAAAGCCGGGGCGGCTACCCCGGCACAGGATCAGTCGTTGAAAGGGGAGGTCTTATCGAGAACGGCCTGAATTACCTTCAACGCGCCGTCGTGGTTATTGTCATCGGTGGTGAAACCGGCGATGGCTTTGATGCTGTCGGCAGCGTTGGCCATAGCAAAAGCATATTTCACCAGTTTTAACATTTCGGCGTCATTGCCGCTGTCGCCAATTGCTACGCATTGCTGCGGTGAAAGGTTCCAGCGTTTGAGCAGGCGGCTGATGCCGTTGGCTTTATGCAGGCCGGGGATAATCAAATCAACAAAGCCAAAGCCGCTGGTGACCGGCTTCATGATGCCGTCGAGCGAGACGTGTAGCTTATCAATGAGCTGCGGAATATCGCTATCCGGCAGATTAAGGGAGAACTTGAACAGGATATCGTCGATGCGCTGATAATCGCTTACCCGCTGCAGGCGGTGGTAGTGCTTCGACATCAGTTCGACGAAGGCATCCGGTGCTTTATCGCTGACGTAGGCGCTCTGCAAGCCGCAGGCGACGAAATTCAGCTGCGGATCTTTTAGCAACTCGCCAATCACCACCTGTGATTCATGGCGGGTCAGTTCGCCGTGAAACAGCTGGTTGCCATGTTCATAAACCAGGGCGCCGTTTTCCGCGACGAATGAAATCTGCTCGCGGATTTCCGGGAAAAATGAGATCAGCTGATAGTACTGGTTGCCGCTGGCGACAACAAATTCAATACCTTGCTGTTTAAGCTGCGCAAACTGCGCGAGGAAACGCGGGCGATCGTATTGCTTGGCGTCATTGAGAAAAGTTCCGTCCATATCGGTGACAGAAGAGATAGCCCGGCTGAGCGCAGCGCCAGCCGGGGTTTTCTTACAGAGGTAGGCCCGCTAAGCGTAGCGCCAGCGGGCATGAAGGGTTACAGCGTATGCTCGGTGCGGGCGATAATATCGTCCTGAGCATCCGGCGAGAGGGCGGTAAAGAACGCCGAATACCCGGCGACGCGGACCACTAAATCGCGGTACTGGTCAGGGTGTTTCTTCGCTTCCAGCAGCGTCTCGCGCGACACGATGTTGTACTGGATATGCCAACCCTTATGCACCTCGAAGAAGGTTCGCAGCAGTACCATTAGCTTCTGTTTATCGGACTCATTCTCCAGGGTAGTCGGATTCAGCTTCTGGTTAAGCAGCACGCCGCCGAGGATCGCGCCGGTTGGCAGTTTGCCCACCGAACTGATGACCGCCGTTGGCCCCAGATGATCGGTGCCGGAGGCCGGACTCGCCCCTTCCGCCAGCGGCGAGTGCGCTTTACGGCCATCCGGCGTTGCCATGGTTTGCGCGCCGAACGGGACGTTGGCGGAGATAGACGAGGTCCCGGCGTAATAATTGCCGCCAATCGGGCCGCGGCCGTAGCGCGGGTTGTGATATTGCTTCAGCTCATCGATATAGGTTTGATAAGCGCGAGCCAGCAGGATATCGACGCTATCATCATCGTTACCGTACTTCGGCGCGCCGTTGATCAACCGCTGGCGCAACTGCTCGTGGGTTAACCCGTCGAAATCTTCCGCCAGCGCCTTCGCCAACTGCTGTTGGCCGATAGCCCCCTGATCGAAGACCAGTTTCTTCACCGCCACCAGGCTGTTGCCAAGGTTCGCGATACCGACCTGCAGGCCGGAGACCCAGTCATACTTCGCGCCGCCTTGTTTGATGCTCTTCGCCCGTTCGATGCAATCATCCACCAGCGCCGAGCAGAGAATATCGTGGACGTTCTCCTCGAGCATGGTATCGACAACGTACTCAATTTCGATCGACTTGCGGGTGTAGTAGCGGATCTGGCTGTCCCAGTCCTCCAGAACCTGGTCGAAGTTGGCGAAGTTGCCTTTCGACAGCGCGTGTTCCTGCGCCAGGAAGACCTCGCCGCTGGTGGCATCGCGGCCGCCTTCCAGCGTCGCCAGCATCACCCGCGCGAAGTTGATAAAGCTCATGCCGGTGCAGCGGTAGCCCCACTTGCCGCCGACCGCGGTTTCGATGCAGCCGATGGCGGCGTAATCGTAGGCGTCCTGCGGTTCGATGCCGAGTTTGATAAATTCCGGGATCACGATTTCATCGTTATTAAACGCCGGCATGCCGAAACCGCAGCGGATCACCTGGACGCAGGCGTCGAGGAAGTCGTTGCTCATTCCGGCGTGGTAACGCACGCTGAGATTCGGCTGGGTAGAGCGCAGGCGGCCGCAGGATTCGAGGATCGCATACGACAGCGGGTTGACCGCGTCCTGCGGTTGGCCATCCACCAGATTCTGCCCGCCAATAGTGACGTTCTGGTACAGCGGGCTGCCGGCGGAGGCCTTAGAGTGCGAGCCGGAGCGGATTTTGTTGACCTCAAGCAGCTTCAGCCAGCAGCTGTGCAGCAGTTCAATGGCCTGTTCGCGTTCCAGCGACTGCTGCAGTTCAACGTCGCGGCGGTAGTACGAATAGAGATACTGGTCCATCCGGCCAAAAGAGACCGAATGGCCGTTGGATTCAATCTGCAGAATCAGCTGAATGAAGTAGCACAGCTGTAGCGCCTGCCAGAAGGTTTTTGGCGGTTCGTGGGCGATGATCTTGCAGTTCTCGGCGATCGCCAGCAGCTCGTCGCGGCGCAGTTCGCGCGGCTCCTGCGCCGCCATGTCGCGGGCTAGCGTAGCGAAGCGTTTGCAGTGTTCGCTCACTGCCGCGAGCACGATATCGATCGCCTTCAGGAACTGTTCACCGTGTAAATCTTCCAATACCGTCAGATTAATCCGCGCGCGGCGCTCGGCAACTTTGGCGCGCATCCCGTCGAGACCTTTCTCGAGCAGCAGCGGGTAGTTGACCGCCAGATGGGCGTCGCCGGAAGTCATGTTACCTTCGGCTTTGATAATACCGGTGGCGAGCAGCGCTTTTTGTTCATCGGTAAACATGCCGTAGCAGCGGTCCTGCACGGTCTGGCCGCGCCACCACGGGCACACTTCATGCAGTACGCGTTTGTTCTCTTCGCTGACTGAGAAGCCGGCGCCCGGGCGGTCGGCCAGATCGTCAATTTCTTTCTCAATCCAGCTGACGGTATATTCCGGGAAAATCGGCGCGGCGCGAACTTCGCTGGCCTGGTTGCCGACGATCAGCTCATCGTGTTTGATCCAGATAGTGCGCTCCGCCAGATGATGGGCCAGCGCCAGCGCGCGGCGTACCGGGATCGGCTTATCAAGATGCTGCTGATACATCGCGGTATAGTGCTGCGCGCGCTCGGTACAAACCGGCGGCTTCACGATATGCACCAGCGCCATTTTATGCGCCTGAATGCGCGCGCTCAGAGTATCCAGTTTCAAAGTGGTCATAAGTTATCCTCGTAGGGTCGCCGTTAAACCTTTGCTTTGCGCGTACTGCTGCGCAAAGGCCAGCAGCTCGGGGGCGGCCAGCGGTTTGTCCGGTGCGGTATAGGGCTGACTGAGTAATTGGTATTTGTTCATTCCCAGCGTGTGGTAGGGCAGGAAATGGATTTCGCTAACCCGCAGGCGGTCGGCGGCAAAATCGGTAATTGCGGTAATGTCGGCTTCGCTGGCGTTAAACCCCTGGATGAGCGGTACGCGAATAATGATTTTTTTCCCTGCCTGCGCCAGGCGCTGCAGGTTATCCAGCACCCGGCGGGCGCTGCCGTCGGTCCACTGCTGGAAGACGGCATCGTCGACGTGCTTCAGGTCGGCCAGAAACAGGTCGATAAAGGGCAGCGAGGGTTCAATGTATTTCCAGGGGACGTGCAGGCAGGTTTCCACCGCGGTGTGGATGCCCGCCTGATGGCTGGCCTCGAACAGCGCCTGCGCCAGCTTGGGATTCATAAAGGGTTCGCCGCCGGAAAGAGTTACGCCGCCGCCGCTGCGTTCGTAAAACGGTTTATCGCGCAGCACCGTCGCCATAATCTCCTCGACGCTTTTCTCCTCGCCGCAGACCGTCAGCGCGGTAGTAGGGCAGCAGGCGCGTAGCACGGCAATGTGGCTGTCGTTGACGTTTTGCCGCTGGATAATCAGACCGTCCAGCGTACGGGTAATCACCTCCGGCGCCGCCTGCTGGCACAGGTCGCAGCCATCAAGGCACAGCCGCGCGTCGTATAGCAGGTCTTCGCTACGGGCGCGGCTTTCCGGATTCTGACACCAACGGCAGCCCAGCGAACAGCCTTTGAGGAATACGACGGTGCGGATCCCCGGGCCGTCATGGGTGGAGTAGCGCTGGATGTTGAAGATCATGATTTACCCTCTTATTTGCATACGAAGATTAAATAACTTTCGAATGAAAGTTATATTGATGCAAATCAACAAGCGGTGCGGGGAAAATCGGCGGGGAAGAAAATATCAGGCTGGGTCACAAAATAACCGGCGACAAGGGCCGCCGGTGGCGGAGGTCTAACGCGTGCCGCACACCTCGCACTGCGGGTGGCGCATCAGTTTCATTTCGCGGAACTGGCAGGTCATCGCGTCGTACATCACGATTTTTCCTGCGGCGGGCGTGCCGTAGCCGGTCAGCAGTTTAATCGCCTCCATGGCCTGCAGCGAACCGATAGTGCCGACCAGCGGCGCCATCACTCCGGCTTCGACGCAGGTGAGGGCGTTTTCGCCGAACAGGCGGCTCAGGCAGCGATAGCAGGGTTCGCCGTCCTGATAGGTAAAGACGCTGATTTGCCCTTCCATACGAATCGCCGCGCCGGAGACCAGCGGGGTTTTATGTTGAAAGCAGCCGGCATTGAGCTGATTGCGAATAGCGACGTTGTCGGTACAGTCGAGTACCAGATCGCAATCGGCAATCTGCGCCGTCAGCGCGGCGTCATCTAGTTGCGCATTGACTGTGACCAGCCGGACGTGCGGGTTAATGCGCGCCAGCGCCTCGCGGGCGGAATCTACCTTCGGCTGGCCGATGGTGGCGTCGCTATGCAGCGTCTGACGCTGCAGGTTCGATAGCGAGACGGTGTCAAAATCCAGCAGGGTGAGCTGGCCCACCCCGGCTGCCGCCAGGTATTGAGCGGCGGCGCAGCCGAGTCCGCCGAGGCCGACTACCAGCACGCGGGCGGCTTTTAACCGCTCCTGACCGTCGAAATCAAAACCGCGCAGCACGATCTGCCGGTTATAACGCAGCATCTCTTCGTCGCTCAGCTCAATGGCCATTACAGCCCCCCAAACAGATGATTAAAGGGTTCGACTTCGACCCATTCGCCCGCTTCGACATTGCCGCGTTCGCGCTCCAGCACGACAAAGCAGTTGCCGAGGCTGAATGAACTGAAAATGTGCGATCCCTGATGACCGGTAGTGCTGACTACCAGTTCGCCTTCCGGATTGCGCTGCAGCACGCCGCGCTGGAAATCGAGGCGGCCCGGCGATTTCTTCAGCCGGCTGGCGGCGCGCACGCGCAGGCGCATTGGCTGGGTTTGGCCGCGGTTGCCGGAGAGCTTCGCCAGCAGCGGCTGCACCAGTTGATAGAAGGTGAGGGCGGCGGATACCGGGTTGCCCGGTAGGCCGCAGAACCAGCTGTTGCTGAGTTTGCCGAAGGCGAACGGTTTACCCGGTTTAATCGCCAGCTTCCAGAAGCCAATCTCGCCCAGTTCTTCGAGGATGGTTTTGGTGTAATCGGCTTCGCCCACGGAGACTCCGCCTGAGCTTATTACCACATCGGCCTGCCGGTCTGCGGCGATAAAGGCGTCGCGTAGTTTCGCCGGATCGTCAGGAATAATGCCGAGGTTAATGACCTCACAGCCCAGCTGTTCGAGCATTAAATGCACCGCCAGGCGGTTGGTATCGTAAATCTGGCCGTCGCCAAGCGGTTGACCCGGCAGCTGGAGTTCGTCGCCGGTGGAGAAGACCGCGACGCGCACTTTACGTACCACCTCGACTTCAGCAATACCCAGCGATGCCAGCACCGGCAACTCGGCCACGGTGAGGCGAGTACCCGCCGGGAACACCACCGCGCCGTTAGCGATATCTTCGCCACGGCGACGAATATTCTGCCCGGTTTTCACCGGCGCGATAAAGCGTACGCCCGCTTCGGCCTGTTCCGTTTCTTCCTGCATTACCACTGCATCGCAGCCGTTTGGCACCGGCGCGCCGGTCATGATGCGGACACAGGTACCTGCTGGCCAGGCGTCGTGGAACGGTTGGCCGGCAAACGCTTTACCGGCAACCGGCAGCGCTGCGCCGTCGGCGAGATCCGCCAGACGCACGGCGTAGCCGTCCATCGCCGAGTTATCAAAGCCGGGAACGTCCAGCGGCGAAACGACATCATGGGCGGTCACGCGCGCAAAGGCCTGCAGCAGCGGCAGGGTTTCCGTGGCCTGCAGCGGCGAAATACGGTCGAGCATCTGAGTCAGGGCTGTGTCGAGCGGCATCAGTCCGGCGGTAAAATCCATGGGTTACTCCTGCTGGCAAAACGGCGAAAACGCCTATTATGGCAGAAAAGCGCCGTCGACTGTATGCCACCTGGGTACAAGGCTTTACATCGCCGGACGCTCTTTCTATATTCAAAAAATGTATAAAAGGTTAATCAGTATAATGATATCTATACGGTTTATGGCAAAGGAAGGATGAATGGGTAAGGCGGTGATAGCAATCCACGGCGGCGCGGGGGCGATAACCCGCGCGCAGATGACGCCGGAACGCGAGCGCGAGTACGTGGCGGCGCTGTCGGCCATCGTTGATAGCGGGCAAAAAATGTTAGCCGCCGGGGCCAGCGCGCTGGACGCGGTAACCGAGGCGGTACGCCAGTTGGAAGAGTGCCCGCTGTTTAACGCCGGGATTGGCTCGGTGTTTACCCACGATCAAACCCATGAGCTGGACGCCTGCGTGATGGATGGCTACAGCCTGCAGGCCGGTGCGGTCGCCGGGGTGAAGCATCTGCGTAACCCGGTGCTGGCGGCGCGGCGGGTGCTGGAAGAGAGCCCGCACGTGCTGCTGATTGGCGAAGGGGCGGAAAAATTTGCGGCTTCGCGCGGTATGGAGCTGGTCGAAAACGAGCTGTTTTCCACCACCGAGCGGCTGCTGCAGCTGCAGCAAGCCAAAGAGGGGGGGGAAATCACCCTTGACCACCATGCCGCGCCGCTCGACGAACGCCACAAAATGGGCACCGTCGGCGCGGTGGCGCGGGATCTGGCCGGTAATCTGGCGGCGGCGACCTCCACCGGCGGAATGACCAATAAACTCCCCGGTCGCGTTGGCGATAGCCCGCTGCCGGGCGCGGGCTGCTATGCCAATAACGCCAGCGTCGCGGTTTCCTGCACCGGTACCGGTGAAGTGTTCATGCGTACGCTTGCCGCTTACGATATTTCGGCGCTGATGGAGTACGGTAATCTCAGCCTGTTTGAAGCCTGCGAGCGGGTGGTGCAGGAAAAACTGCCGGCGCTGGGCGGCAGCGGCGGCCTGATCGCCATCGATCGCGAGGGTAATGTGGTGCTGCCGTTCAATAGCGAAGGGATGTACCGGGCGTGGTGCTATGCGGGCGATACGCCCACAATTGGAATTTATCGAGAATAAAAGGAGAAGCGAGCTTGCCGCAAAGTCATGAAATTGATGAAGACGATGTGCTGGTGGTACGCGATCTTAACGTCGCCTTTAGCCAGCAGCGGCAGCGCGTTTCCGCGGTGCGTAACCTGTCGTTCAGCCTGCGCCGCGGCGAGACGCTGGCGATCGTCGGCGAGTCCGGTTCCGGAAAATCAGTGACCGCCCTGGCGCTGATGCGCCTGCTCGACGAGGCGGCAAGCGATGTCAGTAGCGAGGCGTTACTGCTGCGTCGGCGTAACCGTCAGGTTATCGATATCAACGCGCAAACGGCGGCGCAGATGCGCAAAGTACGCGGCGCCGACGTGGCGATGATTTTTCAGGAGCCAATGACCTCGCTGAACCCGGTGTTCACTATCGGCGAACAGATCGCCGAGTCCATCCGCTTGCATCAGGGGCTGCGGCACGACGAGGCGCTGCGGGAAGCAAAGAAGACGCTTGAGCGGGTACGGATACCGGAAGCGGAGGCGATGCTATCACGTTATCCGCACCAGCTCTCCGGCGGCATGCGCCAGCGGGTGATGATCGCCATGGCGCTATCGTGCCGGCCCGCGGTGCTGATTGCCGATGAGCCGACCACCGCGCTGGACGTCACTATTCAGGCGCAAATACTGCAACTGATTGCCGCATTGCAAAAAGAGATGGCGATGGGGATGATTTTTATCACCCACGATATGGGCGTGGTCGCCGAAATTGCCGATCGGGTTTTGGTGATGTACCGCGGCGAAGTCGTGGAAAGTGGAGCGGTAGCGGATATCTTTCGCGCCCCGCAGCACTCTTATACTCAAGCGCTGCTGGCGGCGGTACCGAAGCTGGGGTCAATGCGCGGCAGTGATTTACCCCGCCGCTTTCCGTTGTTCAACGACGGCGGCGTCCCGCAGCAGGAACAGAATACCGTGGTAGCCGGCAAGCCGATTTTGCAGGTGCGCGACCTGGTGGCGCGTTTCCCGATCCGCAGCGGCATTCTCAACCGCATCACCCGCGAAGTGCATGCGGTGGAAAAAGTCAGTTTCGATTTGTGGCCGGGCGAAACGCTGTCGCTGGTCGGCGAATCCGGCTGCGGTAAATCGACCACCGGGCGAGCGCTGCTGCGGCTGGTAGAGGCGCAGGGCGGCAGCATTACTTTTAATGGCCAGCGTATCGACTCGCTCTCCGGCGCTAAGCTGCAGACGCTGCGCCGCGACATCCAGTTTATTTTTCAGGATCCCTACGCCTCGCTCGACCCGCGGCAGACGGTCGGCTATTCGATCATGGAACCGCTGCGCGTGCACGGCCTGCTGGAGGGCGATGCGGCCCGCGAGCGCGTTGCCTGGCTGCTCCAGCGCGTCGGGCTGGAGCCCGAGCACGCATGGCGTTATCCACATGAGTTTTCCGGCGGTCAGCGTCAGCGCATTTGCATCGCCCGCGCGCTGGCGCTCAATCCGAAAGTGGTGATTGCCGATGAGTCGGTGTCGGCGCTGGATGTGTCGATTCGCGCGCAGATTATTAATCTGCTGCTCGATCTACAGCGCGAGATGGGGATCGCCTTTCTGTTTATTTCGCATGACATGGCGGTGGTGGAACGCATCAGCCATCGCGTGGCGGTAATGTATCGCGGACGGATCGTCGAGATAGGCCCGCGTCGCGCCGTGTTTGAAAACCCGCAGCATCCTTACACCCGCAAACTGATGGCGGCCGTACCGGTCGCTGACCCGGCGCATCGTCAACCGCAGCGCGTGCTGCTCTCTGACGAGCTACCGGGGAATATCTTTAAGCGGGGAGAAGAGGTCGACAGCGCGCCGCTACAACTGGTGGAAGCGGGGCACTATGTCGCCCGCGACCCCGCCGATGTGCTGAGCCGATAACAACATAACGCACTCTTGCAGGAGCATAACAACATGACTCAACCTGTTTCACGCAAATGGCTGCTGGCGCTGGGGATCGCTTCGGCGCTGGCCGCGACGCCGGCTTTCGCCGGCAAAGATGTGGTGGTGGCCGTCGGATCGAACTTCACCACGCTTGATCCTTATGATGCCAACGATACGTTATCGCAGGCGGTGGCGAAGTCGTTTTATCAAGGCCTGTTCGGCCTTGATAAAGAGATGAAGCTGCAAAATGTGCTAGCGGAGAGCTATACCGTCTCGGCGGATGGGCTGGTATATACCATTAAGCTGCACAGCGGAGTGAAATTCCAGGACGGTACCGACTTCAACGCAGAGGCGGTGAAAGCGAACCTCGACCGCGCCAGCAACCCGGATAACCATCTCAAACGCTATAACCTGTACAAGGATATCGCCAGCACCGAGGCGCTAGACCCGACAACGGTCAAGATCACGCTTAAGCAGCCGTTCTCGGCGTTTATCAATATTCTTGCCCATCCGGCAACGGCGATGATTTCTCCGGCAGCGCTGAAAAAGTACGGCAAGGATATCGGCTTCCATCCGGTAGGGACCGGGCCGTATAAGCTTGATACCTGGAATCAGACCGATTTTGTCAAAGTCAGCAAATTTGACGGCTACTGGCAGCCGGGACTGCCGAAGCTGGATTCCATCACCTGGCGGCCGGTGGTCGATAACAACACTCGCGCGGCGATGCTGCAGACCGGGGAGGCGCAGTTCGCCTTCCCGATTCCTTACGAGCAGGCGCCGCTGCTGGCCAAAAACAGCAAGCTGGAGCTGGTGGCCAGCCCGTCGATTATGCAGCGCTATATCAGCATGAACGTGACGCAAAAACCGTTTGATAATCCGAAGGTACGCGAAGCTATCAACTACGCCATCAACCGCCAGGCGCTGGTCAAAGTCGCTTTTGCCGGCTACGCCACCCCGGCGACCGGCGTGGTGCCGCCTTCCATTGCCTACGCCCAAACCTACAGCGCCTGGCCTTACGATCCGGCGAAAGCCCGCCAACTGCTGAAAGAGGCCGGTTTCCCCAACGGCTTCAGCACCACGCTGTGGTCATCGCATAACCATAGTACCGCGCAGAAAGTCCTGCAGTTTACCCAGCAGCAGCTGGCGCAGGTGGGCATTAAAGCGCAGGTGACGGCAATGGATGCCGGACAGCGCGCGGCGCAGGTTGAAGGAAAAGGGCAGAAAGAGAGCGGTGTGCGGATGTTCTATACCGGCTGGACGGCCTCTACCGGTGAAGCCGACTGGGCGCTGTCGCCGCTGTTTGCCTCGCAAAACTGGCCGCCGACGCTGTTTAACACCGCGTTTTACAGCAATCCGCAGGTCGATAAAGACCTCAGCGATGCGTTGAAAACCACCGATGTGAAAGAGAAAACCCGTTTGTACAAAGCGGCGCAGGACATCATCTGGCAAGAGTCGCCGTGGGTGCCGCTGGTGGTGGAAAAGCTGGTCTCGGCACATAGCAAAAATCTAACCGGTTTCTACATCCAGCCGGATACCGGGTTTAGCTTCGAGCAGGCGGATTTGACGCAGTGAAAATGTACATCATCACGCATTCTCTCTCCCGGGATGGGAGGGGGCGATGCTGAATTACGTGATTAAGCGCCTGCTGGGGCTGATCCCGACGCTGCTGATCGTCGCGGTGCTGGTGTTCCTGTTTGTGCATCTGCTACCGGGCGACCCGGCGCGGTTGATTGCCGGGCCGGAAGCCGATGCGCAGGTGGTGGCGATGGTGCGCCAACAGCTGGGGCTCGACCAGCCGCTGTACCTGCAGTTCTGGCACTATATCAGCAACGTGCTGCAGGGCGATTTTGGCACCTCGATGGTGTCGCGTCGCCCGGTGACCAGTGAGATCGCCAGCCGCTTTATGCCGACGCTATGGCTGACGCTGGCCAGTATGAGCTGGGCGGTGGTCTTCGGCATGGCGGCAGGCATCGCCGCAGCGGTATGGCGTAATCGCTGGCCGGATCGGTTGGGGATGGCGCTGGCGGTGACCGGGATCTCCTTCCCGGCGTTCGCCCTCGGCATGCTGCTGATGCAGATCTTCTCCGTGGAGCTGGGCTGGCTGCCGACGGTCGGTGCCGACAGCTGGCGGCACTATATTCTGCCGTCGTTAACCCTCGGCGCGGCGGTGGCGTCGGTAATGGCGCGCTTTACCCGCGCGTCGTTCGTCGATGTGCTGCATGAAGATTACATGCGTACCGCGCGCGCCAAAGGGGTCAGCGAAACGCTGGTGGTGCTCAAGCATGGCCTGCGTAATGCGATGATCCCGGTGGTGACCATGATGGGGCTGCAGTTTGGTTTTCTGCTCGGTGGTTCTATTGTGGTGGAGAAGGTCTTCAACTGGCCGGGGCTTGGGCGCCTGCTGGTTGATTCGGTGGAGATGCGCGACTACCCGGTGATTCAGGCGGAAGTACTGCTATTTTCGCTGGAGTTCATTCTTATCAATTTAGTGGTGGATGTGCTGTATGCCGCCATTAATCCGGCTATCAGGTACAAGTAAGGTGCGATTGCTCAACTGGAGAAGGGAAGCGGTTATCAACGCGATGCCGGGCGTCAAACCTGGCGAAATCCGTACGCCGTGGCACGAGTTCTGGCGGCGTTTTCGTCGCCAGCCGGTGGCGATGGCGGCGGGAATATTCGTGTTGCTGCTTATCGCGGTCGCTATCGTCGCGCCGTGGCTTGCGCCGTTCGATGCGGAAAATTATTTCGATTATGACCGGCTCAACGAGGGACCGTCGCTGGTCCACTGGTTCGGCGTCGATTCGCTGGGGCGCGATATCTTCAGCCGGGTGCTGGTCGGCGCGCGGATTTCACTGGCCGCCGGGGTGCTGGCGGTGCTGATTGGCGCGCTAATTGGCACCGTGCTGGGCCTGCTGGCCGGTTACTACGAGGGCTGGTGGGACAGAATCACCATGCGTATCTGCGATGTGCTATTTGCTTTTCCCGGCATTCTGTTGGCGATTGCGGTAGTGGCGGTGATGGGCAGCGGGATGGCTAATGTGATTATCGCGGTGGCGATATTCTCAATCCCGGCGTTCGCCCGCCTGGTGCGCGGTAATACGTTGGTATTGAAGCAGCAGACGTTTATTGAGTCGGCGCGCAGCATCGGCGCCAGCGATACCACAATCCTGTTTAATCACATCCTGCCCGGTACGGTGTCGTCAATTGTGGTCTATTTTACTATGCGTATTGGGGTGTCGATTATTTCCGCCGCCAGCCTGTCGTTCCTCGGCCTTGGCGCACAGCCGCCGACGCCGGAATGGGGGGCGATGCTGAACGAAGCGCGCGCGGATATGGTGATGGCGCCGCACGTGGCGCTATTCCCGGCGATCGCTATTTTCCTGACGGTGCTGGCGTTTAATCTGCTGGGCGATGGCCTGCGCGATGCGCTGGATCCGAAGATAAAGGGGTAACAGGGGTTGCGTTAGGACAAAATGCCCGGTGGCGCTACGCTTACCGGGCCTACAGTCCGAGGTAATGGGGTAGGTCGGGTAAGGCGTGAGCCGCCACCCGACAAAAAAACGGCACTACGGGTAGCCCGGATAAGGCGTAAGCCGCTATCCGGGAGGCCGGATTAGACCCGAGTACCCCACAGGTCGTATTCGTCGGCGTGTTCGACTTTCACCCGCAGCACGTCGCCCGGTTTAACGTTGGTTTCACCGTTCAGATAGACCGCGCCGTCGATTTCCGGAGCATCGGCCATGCTGCGGCCAATTGCGCCTTCTTCGTCGACTTCATCGACCAGTACCATGATTTCACGGCCCACTTTCTCCTGCAGACGCTCAGCGGAAATCTGCTGTTGCAGCTGCATAAAGCGGTTCCAGCGCTCTTCTTTCACCTCTTCCGGCACCTGATCCGCCAGTTCGTTGGCGGTGGCGCCTTCTACCGGGCTGTATTTGAAGCAGCCGACGCGGTCGAGGCGCGCTTCTTTCAGGAAGTCGAGCAGCATCTGGAAGTCTTCTTCCGTTTCACCCGGGAAACCGACAATAAAGGTGGAGCGCAGGGTCAGATCCGGACAGATTTCACGCCACTGTTTGATCCGCGCCAACTGGCGGTCGGCGGAACCTGGACGTTTCATCAGTTTGAGAATGCGCGGGCTGGCGTGCTGCAGCGGAATATCAAGGTACGGCAGGATCTTGCCTTCCGCCATCAGCGGGATGACATCGTCAACGTGCGGATACGGGTAGACATAGTGCAGGCGCACCCAGATGCCGAGCTTTGCCAGCTCTTCGCACAGGCTAACCATGCTGGTTTTCACCGGCATACCGTTGTGGAAACCGGTGCGGTGCTTGACGTCAACGCCGTAAGCGGAGGTGTCCTGCGAAATGACCAGCAGCTCTCTTACTCCGGCGTCGGCCAGGCGCTTGGCTTCCGCCAGCACTTCGCCGATCGGACGGCTTACCAGATCGCCGCGCATGGACGGGATAATGCAGAAGGTGCAGCGGTGGTTGCAGCCTTCGGAGATTTTTAAGTACGCGTAGTGACGCGGCGTCAGCTTAACGCCCTGTTCCGGCACCAGGCTGAGAAACGGGTTGTGCTTCGGCTTCGGCGTATAGTTGTGGACGTGTTCCAGTACCTGCTCATAGCTATGCGGACCGGTAATTTCCAGCACCTTCGGATGCACTTCGCGGATCTGATCTTCTTTCGCGCCGAGGCAGCCGGTAACGATCACTTTGCCGTTTTCTTTTAAGGCTTCGCCGATCGCTTCGAGGGACTCCTGCACGGCGCTATCGATAAAGCCGCAGGTGTTGACGATAACCATATCGGCGTTGTCGTAGCTGGGTACGACATCA
>CABUCP010000016.1 GCA_902490055.1 uncultured Klebsiella sp.
AGCTATACTTCAGACCGCGTCGCCAAGCCGGTTTATAACCAATACAAAAGTTCAACCACTAAACCAAAGGTATTCGGTTACTACACCGACTGGTCTCAGTACGATGGCCGCCTGCAGGGCAGCGATGCAAAAGATAACCGCGGTCGCGGCTATGACCTGACTAACGTCTCCCCTACCGCTTACGATAAAATCATCGTTGGCTTCGTCGGCGTAACCGGTTTCCATAAAGTAGACGGCCTGTGGCGAGACGTGGTGGCCGAAGGGGCTGAGCAGTGCGGCAAAGTGCAGTACGAACCGACCTTCCTTGACCCGTGGGGCGACTTCCAGTCCTACGTTAACGTCGGCCACAGCGTCAGCGGCTGGGATGTCGATCCGAAAACCGTCACCCAAACCAATACCAAAGGCCTGCTCGGCGGCCTGCGTGACCTGCAGGCGAAAGCCAAACAGCAGAGCCATAACCTGGTGCTGTCCATGAGCATCGGCGGCTGGAGCATGAGTAACGGTTTCCATGAAACCGCGGCATCTGATTCCTCGCGTAAAGTCTTCGCCAAAGGCGTAGTTAAGCTGTTCAAACAATTCCCGATGTTCAGCGAAGTGGATATCGACTGGGAATACCCAAATGCTGAAGGCGCTGGCAACCCCTACGGCCCGGAAGATGGCGATAACTACGCTCTGCTGATTGCCGAACTGCGTAAGCAGCTGGATTCCGCCGGTCTGAGCGATGTCAAAATCTCTATCGCCAGCTCTGCCGTGGTGAAGACTTTCGATTATTCCAATGTCAAAGCGCTGCTGAGCGCGGGTCTGTATGGCATCAACGTCATGACTTATGACTTCTTCGGCACCCCGTGGGCGGAGAGCATCACCCACCACACCAACCTGAAAGCCCTTGAACAAGGCGGCTGGGCGGTCAACACCATCGTTGAGCATCTGCTGGCGGAAGGTTTCCCGGCTGAACGCATCAACATCGGTTACGCCGGTTATACCCGCAACGGCCGTGGCGCTGAGCTGGAATCCCTGTCTCCGCTGAAAGGCACCTACAACGCCGGTACCGGCACCACCGTGGGCACCTTTGAATCCGGCACCAGCGAATGGTACGACGTGATTTATAACTACCTGGATCTGGAAAACCAGAAAGGACGTAACGGCTTCAACGTCTACACCGATCAGGTTGCTGACGCTGACTTCCTGTACAACCCGGAATCCAAACTGTTTATGTCCCTGGATACGCCACGCACCGTTAAAGCGAAGGGCGAATACGCTGCCAGCCTGGGCCTGGGCGGTCTGTTTACCTGGACTATCGACCATGATAACGGCGTACTGGTTAACGCCGCGCGTGAAGGCCTGGGCTATGAAATCGCCTCTGAAACCATCGATATGGATCCGTTCTATTTCGAAGGCATTAACGTTGTTCCTGCCGATGAAGAAGATGACGCAGACCAGGAAGATGATCAGACTGAACCGACGGTAAACCACGCGCCGAAAGCGGCGATTGAAATGATGGTGGTGGGCGGTTCCCGCGTACGCCTGTCCGGCGAAAAATCGTCTGATGAAGATAGCGACGAGCTGAGCTACAGCTGGGGCGTGCCGGCGGCAATTGATGTTGCGGATAAAACCGCCGCGACCATTGAGTTCGACGTACCGGTCGTCACCGCGGATACCGAGTTTACCTTCACCCTGTTTGTTCGCGATACCTGGGGCGAACCGTCAACCCAGCAGCGCTTTATCCTCTCCGTGGTCGTGGCTTCCGAGGATGGTCAGAGCGATGACAAGCCAGCCGATGAGCCAGCGGATGAACCTGCCGACGATGAAAAAGACGCTGATGACGCCACGCCTGCGCAGGATGATGATGTGGCACCATCTGACGACACTACGCCTTATCCGCTGTGGGATGCCAAAACCGTGTATGGCGGCACCTGGGGCACATTTGAAACCGTAAGCTGGAAAGGCCATAACTACCAGGTGAAATGGTGGTCTCAGGGCAACCAGCCGGACCTGAACTGCAGCCAGTACGCCGTCTGGAAAGACCTCGGCGCATACTAAGCAATAATATTCACTGACGAGTGATACCTGGCCCCGGAGCAATCCGGGGCCTTTTCGCTATTGTCGCGCTTAACTTTCGCTGACTATCTCCGGGCGCTGAAAACGACGCAGTTCGCTCAATAACCCCACCAGCAACACGCCGACGAGAGCCAACGCCCAGCCGCTGGCGCTGGCCGAGGCCACCGGCGTCATCACCGCGCCCAACCCGCCGAGCAGCGCCGCGCCAATGGCGTCGCCGGTCACGTTCTGCGCGGTCCACAGGCCGTTAATCCGCCCGAGCATATTTTCCGGCGTTTGCGTCTGAATCAGCGTGTACTGCAGCAGCGAACTGATCGCGCTTAACCAGCCGAACAGCGCCAGCAATATCGCCGCCAGCGCCCAATACGGCATCAAACTGAACAATGCTATCGCCACAAACGACCCCACGGTGGTCATTAGCATCAGCGCCCCAGGCCTGGCGGTATGCGCCAGCTGGCCGCTGGTCAACGCACCCAGCGCCGCGCCAAGCGGGATCGCGGCGTACAGCAGGCCAATCTGTGAATTCGACATCTGCCAGCCTTCCGCCAGCGCCGGATAAAGCACGCGCACCGCGCTGGCCATGGTCAACAGGCCGCCGAGCAGCGCAATGCCGCCAATAAGCGGGCTATTGAAGAGAAATTTCAGCCCCGCCAGCAGCGATTTCAACGGATGCTCGCGCGGCTGCGGCGGGGGCGGCAGTAGCGGTAGGCGCAATAGCGTCAAGGTAGTGATAAAGGTCCCGGCCGCCGCCAGGCCATAGTTCCAGGCCACGCCGCCGGTCGCCAGCAGCAGGCCGCCGATCATCGGCGATATCACCGACCCCAGACGCACCGTCAGCATGGTGATCGCCCCGGCCTGCATCAGGTTTTCGCGGCCCACCAACGCCGGCGTCGCCGCCAGCAACGCGGTCACGCCTAAAGAGGCGAAGAATCCATCCCAGATCCCCAATAGGTAAATTGCCGCCAGCGACGGCTCCGGTAGCATGGCGTTCAGACACAGGCCGATAAAGCCCACGCCGCAGGTTCCGCGCGCCAGCAGGATCAGGCGTTTGCGCTCATAGCGGTCGGCCAGCACGCCGCCGACCATCAGTCCAATGAACATCGAACAGCCGGTCAGCATTACCGAGAGCCCGACCTGCCAGGTCGAGTGGGTCATCATCTGGATTTGTACCGGGATCGCCACGCCTAACAGGCCAAGCGACAGGATCGAGATAAAACGGGCGATAAAGACGGCGCGGAACGCCGGGTGGGTGCGCAGGAGGCTGACATCAAGCAGCCGGGAAGGTCGGTTCATGCAAGGGCCTTGTCGTTATTTTTCATACCATTTTTATGGTTTCTCATGGTAACATAACTGAATAAAATCGATAACGATAATTACTATCATTATCATGTCAGGGATTTGAATTATGTCGTTTTCTACGACCACGGTGCGCGCCGTCGCCGTGCCTGGTCTCTTGTTGCTCTTAGCTATCGCGATTGCGCTCAGCCTGCTTATCGGCGCCAAACCTCTGCCGCCTTCCGTGATTATTGATGCTTTCTCCGGCAGCTGTCAGAGCGCCGACTGCACCATCGTGGTCGATGCCCGCCTGCCGCGTACGCTGGCCGGATTGTTGGCCGGCTGCGCGCTCGGCCTCGCCGGCGCGCTCATGCAAACCCTGACCCGCAACCCGCTGGCCGACCCGGGCCTGCTCGGCGTCAACTCCGGCGCCAGCTTCGCCATTGTGCTCGGCGCGGCGCTGTTTGGGATGACGTCGCCACAGGAGCAGTTGTTAATGGCGTTCTGCGGCGCTCTTACCGCCTCGCTGCTAGTGGCGTTTACCGGCAGCCAGGGCGGCGGACAACTTAGCCCGGTGCGCCTGACCCTCGCGGGGGTTGCGTTGGCGGCGGTGCTCGAGGGTTTATCCAACGGCATCGCCCTGCTCAACCCTGACGTCTACGATCGGCTGCGCTACTGGCAGGCCGGTTCTCTCGATATTCGTACTCTGCAGACGCTGAAAATCGTCCTGCTGCCGGTGCTGATTGCCACCGGCGTAACGCTGTTTCTCAGCCGGGCGCTGAATAGTCTTAGCCTCGGCGCCGACACCGCTACCGCGCTCGGCAGCCGGGTCGCGCGCACCCAGTTTATCGGCCTGCTGGCGATCACCGTCCTGTGCGGCAGCGCGACGGCGCTGGTCGGCCCTATCGCCTTTATCGGCCTGATGATGCCGCATATGGCGCGCTGGCTGGTGGGCGCCGATCATCGCTGGTCGCTGCCGGTGACCCTGCTCGCCACTCCCGCCCTGCTGCTGATTGCCGATGTGATTGGCCGCCTGCTGGTGCCCGGCGAGCTGCGCGTATCGGTGGTGAGCGCCTTTATCGGCGCGCCGGTGCTGATTTGGCTGGTCCGTCGCCAGCCGCGAGGAGGTTCGCTGTGATTGCCCCTTCCCGCCGCCTGATTTTCTGCTGTCTGCTGCTGATTGCCGTCAGCCTGCTGGTTTCTCTGCTCGGCCTGGGTAACGGGTTGGTGCCGCTTAGCCTTGAGCAAGTCGTTTCCGCCCTGCTCGGCGACGCGCCGCGCAATGTCAGCATGGTGGTCACCGAATGGCGCTTGCCGCGCGTGCTGATGGCGCTGCTGATCGGCGCCGGGCTGGGGGTTAGTGGCGCAATATTCCAATCATTGATGCGTAACCCGCTCGGCAGCCCGGATGTGATGGGTTTCAATACCGGCGCCTGGAGCGGCGTGCTGGTAGCCATGGTCATGTTCGGGCAAAACCTGGCCGCCATCGCGCTGGCGGCGATGCTCGGCGGCGTGCTGACCTCGTTGGTGGTGTGGCTGCTGGCATGGCGTAACGGTATCGAGACTTTCCGCCTGATCATTATCGGCATCGGCGTGCGCGCCATGCTGGTGGCATTCAACACCTGGCTGCTGCTGCACGCCTCGCTGGAGACCGCGTTATCTGCTGGGCTCTGGAATGCCGGTTCCCTCAACGGCCTGACGTGGGGCAAAACCTGGCCATCGGCGCCGCTGATCCTGCTGATGCTGGGGTGCAGCGCCCTGCTGGCGCGACGGATGCGTCTACTGGAGATGGGCGACGATACCGCCTGCGCGCTGGGCGTACAGGTCGAGCGTTCGCGCCTGCTGCTGATGCTGGTGGCGGTACTGCTGACCGCTTCCGCCACCGCGCTGGCCGGCCCCATTTCTTTTGTCGCACTGGTGGCGCCGCATATTGCCCGCCGTATTAGCGGCACCGCGCGCTGGGGCTTAACCCAGTCGGCGCTGTGCGGCGCGCTACTGCTGGCGCTGGCCGATTACTGCGCCCAGCGCCTGTTCATGCCCTATCAATTACCGGTTGGGGTCGTCACCGTCAGCCTGGGCGGTATCTATCTCATCGCGTTGTTAATTCAGGAGTCCCGCAAAAAATGACCGCTGTCACTTCCCGTTTGCGCGGCGACCAGTTAACCCTGGCCTACGGTAAAAAAACCATCGCCGAGTCGCTGAACGTTACTATTCCTGACGGCCATTTCACGGCGATTATCGGCCCCAACGGCTGCGGTAAATCTACCCTGCTGCGCACCCTCAGCCGGCTGATGACGCCGTCCAGCGGCCACGTCTACCTCGACGGCGAGCAGATCCAGCGCTACGCCAGCAAAGAGGTGGCAAAGCGCATCGGCCTGCTGGCGCAGAACGCCACCACGCCCGGCGATATCACCGTGCAGGAGCTGGTGGCGCGCGGCCGCTATCCGCACCAGCCGATGTTTACCCGCTGGCGTAAAGAAGACGAAGAGGCGGTGAACAACGCGATGCGGGCGACCGGAATCGTCGACCTCGCGCTGCAGAGCGTCGATACGCTCTCCGGCGGCCAGCGGCAGCGGGCGTGGATTGCAATGGTGCTGGCGCAGGAGACGGCGATTATGCTGCTTGATGAGCCAACCACCTGGCTGGATATCAGCCATCAGATAGACCTGTTGGAACTGTTAAGCGAGCTGAATCGCGAGAAGGGATACACGCTGGCGGCGGTGCTGCACGACCTGAATCAGGCCTGCCGTTACGCCACCCACCTGATCGCCCTGCGCGACGGAAAGATCGTCGCCGAAGGGGCGCCCAAAGAGATCGTCACGGCGGATCTAATTGAACGGATTTACGGCCTGCGCTGCACGATCATCGACGATCCGGTAGCGCATACGCCGCTGGTGGTGCCGCTGGGGCGCCGATAATCTTTTCTATCTCATCGCATTCCCGGCTTGCGCTGCGCTGAGCCGGGCTACCAAAAACGGGTAGCCCGAACTCTGCCGTTATCCGAGGATTTCCCGCACTACCGGGCCTATCGCTTCAAAGGCCTGCGGCGAGATAATCTCGACGTGGGCGCAGTCCTGGCTAAACACCTCCAGCTCGCCGACCCACGGCCCCCATACCACCTGCGGATCCATCCCTTCCTGGCGCGTTTTCTCCGCCACGAATAGCGTCGCCTTACCGTCAAACTTCGCGCTGTGCGCGGTGGTCAACAGACGTACCGCATCGGCATAGTTACCTTCAATGGCGCTAAAGAGCTCGCCGGAGGCCTGCCCCTGCTGAGCGGCGAGAAACGCTTCGCGCTCGCGATCAATCTCCGCCAGCACTTGCGGATCCAGACCGTTCGCCTCTTTCTCCGCCCAGTTTTGCGTCTCCGGCGGCCAGGTATCCAGCAGGCCGAGGAAGGCTACGCTTTCGCCGCGCTGGCGCAACCGGGCGGCAATTCCCTGAGCTAACGTGCCGCCCAGTGAATAACCAAACAGGTAATACGGCCCGTGCGGCTGCTGCGCCAACAGCGTCTGCAGATGATGCTCGCAGACCTCATCGAGAGTGGCGGCGCTGGCCATCGGCCCTTCAGGGCGCGGCGACTGAATACCGGTAATTGACCAGCGCGGGCTGAGATAGCGCGCCAGCACGCTGAACTGCCAGGCGAAACCAGATGCCGGATGGAAGCAGAACAGTGTCGGGCCGTCGCTCTCGCGCAGCGGCAGTAGCGGATCAAAGCCCAGACGGCGGGTCTGTTCATCGCTCAAATCGGAAGATAACAGCGCGCTCAGCTTACCGACCGTCGAAGCGACCATCACCTGCCCTGGCGTCACCTGCCGTTCCAGCTGGCGACTAAGCTGGGCCGCCAGGCGCATCGCCAGCAGCGAGTGGCCGCCGAGAGCGAAGAAATCGGCTTCGATATCATTCACTTCGCAGCCCAGCAATTCGCTGAATGCTGCGGCGACGGCGATTTCCGTCGCCGATTGCGGCGGACGGCCGCTATGCTCGCTGCTTAATGCAGGCAGCGGCAGCGCTTTGCGGTCCAGTTTGCCATTCGCGCTAAGCGGGAAAGACTCTAGCTGGATCAACACTACCGGCACCATATGCGGCGGCAGCTGTTCACTGAGACGCGCCTTCAGCGCCGCCACGTCCAGCGGCTGCCCGGATTCGCTTACCAGATAGCCGACGAGCTGGCGGGCATCGCCGCCGGTGGCCGCCGCCTGGTTGAAGACGCAGGCGTGACACACCGCCTGCGCGACATCCGGCAGCGCCGCCATCGCCCGGTCGATTTCACCGAGTTCAATGCGCTGGCCGCGAATTTTTAACTGATCGTCGCTGCGGCCAAGGTATTCCACCGCGTCGTTATCCAACCAGCGCGCCACGTCGCCGGTGCGGTACATCCGCTCACCTGGCGCAAACGGGTCGGCAATAAAGCGGCTGGCGGTGAGGTCCGGGCGCCCCATGTATCCCTGCGCCAGCTGAATTCCTGTTAAGTACAAATCGCCCGCCACGCCCGGCGGCACCGGACGCATGGCGGCATCAAGGATACGCAACCCGGTGTTCCATACCGGCCAGCCGATCGGCACGCTGGAGCCGGTTACCGCGGCCAGCTCCGGCCCGCAGGCAGGATACCAGCTGACGTCCACCGCCGCTTCCGTCGGCCCGTACAGGTTGTGCAGCGGCGCGCCGGTTAAGCTCTCCCATTCGCGACACAGTTCCGTCGGCAGCGCTTCGCCGCTGCAGAACACCCGCTTCAGCGTGCGGCAGGACGAGACGTTATCGCTATCCAACGAAGCCACAAACGCCGCCAGCATCGACGGCACGAAGTGGGTGGTGGTCACGCCGTAATGGGCAAAGAACTGCTGCATCGCCTGCGGATCGCGATGCGCCTCCGGCTCCGCCATCACCAGCTGCGCGCCGGTAATAAACGGCCACCAGAACTCCCATACCGAGACATCAAAACTGCACGGCGTCTTCTGCGCCACCACGTCGGCGGCGGTTAACGGGTAGTGATTTTGCATCCACAGCAGGCGGTTAACGATGGCGGTCTGACCTACCATCACTCCTTTTGGCCGCCCGGTCGAGCCGGAGGTAAAGATGATATAGGCGGTGTGGTCCGGTTTTGACAGCGCCAGCGGCGTATCATCGCCGGCGGCCAGCGGCTGCTGATAACACAAACTGGTCAGCCCCGGAATATCGCTAAAGCGGGACAGCTGATCGTCGGAGGTGATCAGCAGCGACGGCTGCGCGTCTTCCAGCATCATCCGCAGACGGTCGTCCGGGTAGCCGGTATCCAGCGGTAGCCACGCGGCGCCCGCCTCGACAATCCCGTGCAGCGCCAGCGTCAGGAACACCGAACGCGGTAAAGCGACCGCCACGCTGTCCCCCGGCTTCACCCCGCGTTGACGCAGCAGGTTCGCCAGCGCCACCACCTGCTGACGCATTTCGCGATAGTTAAAGCGCCAGTTGGCATCCGCCAGCGCCGGCGCATCCGGCGTTTTCCGCGCCTGTTCGGCGACCAGCGCGCTGAGCGTCGTGGACGGCAGCGGCATCGCGGTATTGTTGATCAAATCCAGCTGCGCGGTCTCTTCCGCCGACAGCATCTCCGCCTCGCCGCAGCGCAGCGCCGGGTTGGCGGCGAACTGCGCCAGCAGCGCTGTCAGCCGCGCCACGTGCCGACGTAGCGTTGCTTCATCATAGCGGGCTTTATTGGCGAGGATCTCCAGCGACAGTCCACCGTGTTCGTCCGGGAACAGCGCCAGCTCAAGATCATTCACCGGGCCGGTGGCGAGGGTATGAGTCTGCGCCTGCACGCCGTCCATATCCAGCTGGTAGTCAAAGACTTTGACATTTAGCACCGGGCCGAACAGCGGTTCATCGCCCGCCGCTTTACCGCTATCGCGGACAATTTGTTCGGCATCATAGCGCTGATGACGACGCATTTTTTTCAGTTGCCCACTGAGGCGTAAGGCCAGTTCCGCCAGTGTCTCCTGCGCGTCGATATTGACCGCCAGCGGCAGCACGTTAAGCACCGGGCCGGTAGCGGTCAGCGCCGCCGACCCCATGCGGCGCATAAAGATAAATCCGGCCGCGTAGTCCATGCGGCTACACAACCGCCCCAGCCACAAGGTGGTCAACGCCAGCGCCAGATCGGCACGCTGACACTGCGGCGCATTGGTCGCCAACTGGCTGAAGGTAGCCGGGTCGGCTTCCAGCTTCAGGCGCCAGATATCGGTGCTGGTCGCCCGCCCGGCCAGCGGCGCGGCAGACAGCGAGGCCGGTGACGGCAACGCCTGGCGCTGCGCCTGCCAGAAATTTTTGTCACGCTGCCAGGCATCGCTGCCGTAGTAGCGCTGATACTCTTCCACCACGTCGGCAAACGGCGTAAACGGTGATTCCGGCGTCGCTTCACCACGCTGCCATGCGCGGTAAATAGCAGCGATCTGGCGGGTAATTGCCGGGAAGCTGAAGCCATCCACCAGTAAATGGTGATAACGCTGATACCAGTACCAGCAGTCGTCGCCGACGCGCAGCAGCTGATGACAAACCAGCGGATTGCCGCCGTCGACGCGCAGGTTCTGCCCGAGGTCGCTTTGCATCAGCGTCAGCGCCGCCGTATGCGGGTCCGCCTGCTGACGCAGGTCGATACTTTGCGGTTCAGCGAACTCACGCGCTTCATCCACCCACTGCCAGGCTTCACCGTTATCTTCGCAAAAACGCATGCTGAGGGTGTCGGCCTGCTGCAGTCCGGCGACGATCGCCCGGGCAAGCAGCGCCGGGTCAAGATTGCCGCGCAGTTCAACATAGTGGGCGACGCTCCAGGCGCCGGGCAGCGTCGAGAGGCGTTCGGCCATCCAAATTCCCGGCTGCGCCGCAACCAGCGGTAAACGAGTACTCATCTAAAGCTCCTTAGGATGCGTAGTGCGCCGGGGTGAGGGTTGACCAGTTAGCGGCAAGCCAGGCGTTACACGCCTCTAATGATTGCGGCGGACATTCCACCGTCCAGCCGGCCGGCAGCGCACAGTGGTGCGGCCACAGGCTGTACTGCTGCTGTTCGTTGCGCAGTATATAAAACAGCCCTTGCGGATTGTCGAAGGGGTTACTGAATTGCATGTCTCACTCCTCGTTAAGCGCATGTTCTTGCTCGCGGCGCAAAGGCTGCCATAGCTGGATAAGCCCCGCGGTCAGCCCGCCGCGCCAGCAAAGCGCATCGTGTCCGCCGTCAACCTGACGCCAGAAAATGGACTGCTGTGTCTGCTGTAGTTGCGCTAAAAGCGCCTGATTGGCGCGAAAAATAATCGGCTCGCGCACCCCGGCTTCCAGCCAGATACGCAGCCCCCGCGGCTGAAGTTCGCCACGCTGCAGTTGTTCAACTAAGACGCCTGGCTGACTGCCGCCGCGCTGCGGCCACCAGTACGAACCCGACTGGCTTAGCACGCAGCCAAAGCGCTGCGGCCAGTGCAATGCGGCGTACATCGCCGCCAGGCCGCCGAAGCTCTGCCCCGCCACCACCGTCCGTTCGGCGCGATCGCTGAACGGCGCTATCGCCTGAATCTGCGGCAGTAACTCTTCCTGCACCGCCTGCCAGAAATCACGATTGCAGGGCAGCTCGACGCTGCGGTGCTGATTGTCGATAACGTCGATCAGCACATAGACCGCCGGCGGCAGGCGACCGTCGCGGGTCAGCCCTGCCAGCGGCGCAAAAATCGGCATGCTTTCGGCCCAGAATTGACCATCAAGCAGGACCGCCAGCGGGCGGTCCGCCCCATCGCCGGTGGTGTAAATCCACACCCGTCGGTGATTGCCCAACCGCTTACTGCGCCATTCGATACAGCGCGGCGGTGGCGAAACCGGCTCGCGATAATGCCAACCCGGCTGTTCCGGCGCCTGCGGCAGTTCCAGCGCCGAGACCGCGTGGCCGCGCCCGCCCTTCCAGCTTTGTGGGTTACGCGGGTCGGCTATCGCCCGCGGCAACAGCTTGCGCCAGCCTTCGCGCAGCAGCGTGCGGTCCGGCGTGTCGCCGTTAAAAAGCCGTGGGGAAAAATCGTCATCGCGTGCGGAGGGGATAAAGCAGTAGCTGCCGCGCCAGGTGGCCGGGAGCGTGGTTTGCCAGCACCAGGCATCGGTACCGGGGAGGCGCTGCAGGGTTTGCGGCGCGGCGTTGTGGTGATGATCGGTCACGCCGGTGATGTAAATCCACACCCGCCGGGTTGACGACGTGATTTCGCTGCCAGCCGGATCGCGCCACCAGAAGGTCACCCGACATGTGTCGCCCAGTGCCTCAGTCTGCGGGCCGGTAATGCCCTGCCACCAGTCGTCACTTCCTGTTATTTGCATTCCGTCAGTAACCCTATGTTTACCGTGATTTTTATCAATAAACGTAATAATTATTGATAATATTATTGATAACTATTTGCATTTGCAATAGCGTATTAACGCGCCCAAGGGTAGCGCGTCTTCTAACTACATTAAATCAATGTCAGAGAGGGTCTTTTCAGAGCGTCGAGCTCGGTCGGCTACGGAAAGCGTTCACCTTCTACTGGCAACATTTATGCCGTCTCCCCTCCCGGTGGGAAGGGGTTTCTGGGGAAAGCGGCAAAGAAAAGCGGAACTTATTTACAATGAATAACAGGATTAAGTCCCTGGCCTTAATGGTCAATCTGGGTATTTACGGAGTGGCATTCCCGCTATGCGCGGCGGAAGAGACCACCGATAGCAAACAATCCGCCGGTGAAGAGACCATGGTGGTCACCGCCGAGGTGCAGAACCTGCAGGCGCCGGGCGTATCAACGATTACCGCCGATGAAATCCGCAAACGCCCGCCGGCGCGCGACGTCTCCGAAATCATCCGCACCATGCCGGGCGTCAACCTGACCGGCAACTCCACCAGCGGCCAGCGCGGCAACAATCGCCAGATTGATATTCGCGGTATGGGCCCGGAAAACACCTTAATCCTGATTGACGGTAAGCCAGTCACCAGCCGTAACTCTATTCGTCTCGGCTGGCGCGGCGAGCGCGATACCCGCGGCGATACCAGCTGGGTTCCGCCGGAAATGATTGAACGCATCGACGTGATTCGCGGCCCGGCGGCGGCGCGCTACGGTAACGGCGCAGCGGGCGGCGTGGTGAACATCATCACCAAAAAATTCGATAACGACTGGCACGGTTCATGGAACGCCTATATGAACATGCCGGAGCACAAAGACGAAGGCGCGACCAAACGCACCGACTTTAGCCTCAGCGGCCCGCTGGGCGGCGATTTCAGCTTCCGCATGTACGGTAGCCTTGATAAAACCCAGGCCGACGCATGGGATATCAACCAGGGCCATCAGTCAGAACGGACCGGGATTTATGCCGATACCCTGCCCGCCGGGCGTGAAGGGGTAGAAAACAAAAACATCAACGGCGTGGTGCGTTGGGACTTCGCGCCAATGCAATCGCTGGAGTTTGAAGCCGGTTATAGCCGCCAGGGCAACCTGTACGCCGGTGATACGCAAAACACCAACACCAACGACCTGGTGAAAGAAAACTATGGTAAAGAGACCAACCGTCTCTACCGCAATACTTACTCCATCACCTGGAACGGCGGCTGGGATAACGGCGTGACCACCAGCAACTGGGCGCAGTACGAGCACACCCGTAACTCGCGTAAAGGCGAAGGGCTGGCGGGCGGCACCGAAGGGATCTTTAACAGCAACCAGTTCTCGGATATCGACCTGTCCGACGTGATGCTGCACAGCGAAGTCAACATTCCGTTCGATCTGTGGGTTAACCAGAACCTGACGCTGGGTACCGAATGGAATCAACAGCGCATGAAGGATAACGCCTCCAATACCCAGGCGCTTTCCGGCGGTGAAATCCCAGGCTATGACAGCACCGGACGCAGCCCGTATTCAAAAGCGGAAATCTTCTCTCTGTTCGCCGAGAACAACATGGAAGTGACCGATTCCACGATGCTGACGCCGGCGCTGCGTTTCGATCACCACAGCATCGTTGGCAATAACTGGAGCCCGTCGCTGAACCTGTCGCAGGGTCTGGGCGATGATTTTACGCTGAAGATGGGCATCGCCCGCGCCTATAAGGCGCCGAGCCTGTATCAGACCAACCCCAACTATATTCTCTACAGCAAAGGCCAGGGCTGCTACGCCAGTAAATCCGGCTGTTACCTGCAGGGTAATGACGATCTGAAAGCGGAAACCAGCATCAACAAAGAAGTCGGCCTGGAGTTTAAACGCGACGGCTGGCTGGCAGGCGTGACCTGGTTCCGTAACGACTACCGCAACAAGATTGAAGCAGGCTATGCGCCGGTTTACAGCAACGGCAGCGGCACCGACCTGTACAAATGGGAAAACGTACCGAAAGCGGTGGTGGAAGGGCTGGAAGGAACGTTGAATGTCCCGGTGAGCGAGACGGTAAACTGGACCAACAACATCACCTACATGCTGCAGAGTAAGAACAAAGAGACCGGCGACCGCCTGTCGATTATTCCGGAATACACGTTGAACTCAACGCTGAGCTGGCAGGTGCATCAGGACGTTTCTCTGCAATCGACCTTTACCTGGTACGGCAAGCAGGAACCGAAGAAGTACAACTACAAAGGACAGCCGGTTACCGGCAGCGAGAAGAACGAGGTCAGCCCCTATAGCATCCTCGGCCTGAGCGCGACCTGGGATGTGACCAAAAATGTCAGCCTGACCGGCGGCGTGGATAACGTCTTCGACAAACGCCACTGGCGCGCGGGTAACGCCCAGACTACCGGCGGCACAACCGGTTATATGTACGGCGCTGGCGCCGAGACTTACAACGAATCCGGCCGTACCTGGTATATGAGCGTGAACACCCACTTCTGATAACATCCGTGGTCTGACGCCCTCCCCGAGGGGAGGGCGTTGTGCTTCAACCCTGTACTGTCTTCTGTACCAGCGCGACAATCGACGATGCATCAAAACCGTGATGCTGACGCATCCAGCCGCGATCGGCTGCCGCCGCGTACTCGCCATCCGGGATCCCCAGACGCTGTAAGGCAATCCCCGCCCCCGCTTCCGCCAGTACTTCGGCGACCAGGCTGCCCAGACCGCCGTTGACGTTATGCTCTTCGACGGTGATCGCTGAACGGCATGACTGCAGCGCCGCCAGTAGCGCCGCGGTATCGCAGGGACGAATCGACGGCACGCTGATTACCTTAGCCTGAATACCAAGGTCGGCAAGCAGCTGCGCCGCCTCCACCACTTCGTGCACCGTCGAACCGGTCGCCACCAGCGCTACATCTTCGCCTTCACGCAGGGTCAGCACCGCGCCGGGAACAAAACGATAGTCTTCAGCGTGGAATTCCGGCAGCGCTTTACCGTCAAGACGAATATAGACCGGACCCTGGTAGGCCAGGGCATAATCGATAATCTGTCGACATTCACGCGGCGTAGACGGGGCAAAAATCTGGATATTGCCAAAACCGCGCATCACCGCCAAATCGTCTATGGCATGGTGAGTACTGGCCAATGGGCCATAGCTGGCGCCGGCATTAAGGCCAAACAGCTTGACGTTGGTGTTGTTATAGCAGACATCGACTTTAATCTGTTCATTAGCGCGCGAGATAAGGAACGGCGCGGCGTTACAGGTTACCGCCACTTTACCGCCCAGCGCCAAACCGGCGGCGGTACCGACCATGCTCTGCTCGGCAATGCCAACGTTCACCAATCGGCCGGGAAATTGCTTAATAAAGGGAGCGATTTTGGCCGTTGAGGTGGAGTCCGCGACCACCGGCACCAGATCGACGCCCTTTTCTACGGCGGCGATAAACGCCTCGACCATCACGTTCGCCAGGTGTTCTGCATTACTCATCTTTCAGTTCCTCCAGCGCCAGAGCAATTTCCTCGCCTTTCGGCACCCGGTGGTGCCACTCCGGGCGCCCCTGAATAAAGGAGATGCCCGCGCCTTTCGTGGTGTTGGCAATAATGACGTTAGGTTTACCGTTCTGCTGCAGCCCTTCGATAGCCGCGACCACCGAGGCCATATTGTTGCCCTCGCATTCGCTGACCTCCATGCCGAAGGCGCGCCATTTATCAGCCAGCGGATCGGTATTCATGATTTCGCGCGTTGGCCCGGCCAGTTGAAGATTGTTCTTATCATTAATAATGACCAGGTTATCGAGGCCGTAATGGGCCGCCGCCAGCGCAGCTTCCCAGTTGCTGCCTTCAGCCAGTTCGCCGTCGCCGGTGATTAAAAAGATGCGGCGGGAGCTGTTGCTTTTCTTCGCGGCCAGCGCCAGCCCCACCGCAACAGGCAAACCGTGGCCCAGCGCCCCGGTATTCAGCTCAATGCCCGGTGTTTTCTGCCGCACCGGGTGGCCGGGAAGGTGCGAGTTCGCATGCTGGTAGGTCTCCAGCCATTCGGTTGGGAAGAAACCGGCTTCCGCCAGTACGCAGTAGTAGCAGCCCACCGCATGGCCTTTCGACTGGATATAGATATCGCGCTGCGGATCATCAAGGCGGTCCGGCGCCGCGTTAAGCACGCGGAAGTAAAGCGCGGTGAGCAGCTCAACCTGCGACAGGTCGGCTCCGGTGTGGCCGCCCGCCGGGCTATTGGCATTTAAGCGGACAATGTGGCGACGCACGGCGCGTGCTTTGCGCTCAAGCGTCTGGATATCAAATCTAAAGGGATTCATTTAATACCTCTGAATTTATTTTCAATATGGAATATTTATTCCAACAGAAACTAAAAAAACCAGATATCCCCATGCCGGGTGGTTAGCCTTCCGCCACAGCGTCATACTCAGGAACATTCTGCCTCCCGCTCCAGGCATAGCCCGGATAATTTCGTTGACCCAAAGCCATCTTGAATATATATTCAATGATGATTCTTTATTCGATTATGACCTGGCTGTCTTTGATTATGTCTACGGCCACGATTTTGAAA
>CABUCP010000017.1 GCA_902490055.1 uncultured Klebsiella sp.
ACAGGTAAATGAATCGTAATATACTTTTCCGCTAGAACGTATTTGGCTGGCGACACGCGCTAATGCTCCATTACCGCTAATAAGGCTCAGCGGGAGAGCGTTTTCGTGTTAACCGCCGCAAAACATTTTTGCGAATTATATGTATATGCACTTCTGGCGCACGAAAGGCACCTTACCGGGCATTATTGCCAACGTCAAGGCAGCCTCACCCCAGGAAATACGGGCCCTGTAGACGACCAGGGCCCGATTTCGTTCAGTGCTAGGACAACGTATTTTGCAGAACTACTTCATTTACCTGATTAATTGTTCAGCTTTTGGCAGAATTTGTGCGCTGGATCGCGCGGTGAGATCGTAATTGTAAATATCTGTTCGATATTGTGTGCGTCCATCAGCGCCCACAAAGGCGGTCAAATAATATAAATTAACCGGGATGTTTTGCCGGATATTGACGTAACGGGTATCCCCCTGCTTCAGCGCATCGGAAATACGCGAATCGTTCCATCCGGCATCCTGCAGCAGCATATTTGCCAATTCAGACGCCTTATTCACGCGCACGCAGCCCGAGCTTAAAGCGCGCACATCTTTCTGGAACAGATTGTGGTTCGGCGTATCGTGCAGATAGATTGCATCTGAGCTAGGCATGTTGAACTTATAGCGGCCCAACGAGTTGCGTGCGCCCGGCGCCTGCTGGAAGCGGAATGGTAGATTTTTCTCGGTGATGGTGGACCAGTCCACGCGATACGGGTCGATGGCCTCTTTGCTGTTCCAACCGCGCATTAAGGTATATCCGTGCTGCTCTAAATAGCCTGGATTATTACGCACCTTCGGCAGCAGATCTTTACGCGCCAGCGTCGGCGGCACGTTCCACGGCGGGTTAACCACCACGTTATTCAAGGCGCTGCTCATCATCGGCGTTTTACGATCCGGGCGGCCCACGATCACCCTCGATGCCAGTACCTGGCTACCGTCCTGATAGTAGACCAGCGAGAAGGCCGGAATATTGACCATGATGCCGGTGGATAATTTACTCGGTAGCAAACGCAGACGCTGGATATTCAGCGCCAGCACCCCGGCACGCTGTGCCGAAGAGACGTTCAGCCAGTCGCGGGTTGATTGGCCGATGACGCCATCAGCGCCCAGCCCCTGCCAGGCCTGAAAGCGCTTAACGCCTTCCACCAGTTGGCGATCGTAAACGCCACGCGCGGCAGATTTTGCTTTCGATTTCGGTTTCGCCGATGGGCTAACCACATCGCCCGGTAAGGCGATTTTCGGCGAATCATCCAGCATCCCGTTACGCTGCAGGATTTCACGCAGCGCGCCAATATCGTTGCTCCATTCGCCCGGACGCAGCGAGGCGTTACTGGTCAGCTGCGGCCAGGGACGGGTATCCGCCACCAGCGTCAGCAGCGCCTGATGCATCGCGTCATACTGAGTATGCTGTGGGGCCAGTCCAGCGATAAACTGCGGCAGCGCGCCGTTGTCCAGCGCCAACTGCCACTGGTTGATCACCGACAGCGGCGGCGTCGCCATTTTGTAAGGCGTTGAGCCATACAGCCAGCGGTTGCCCTGCGTCGGGATCCCGCTAATAAAGTGCAGATACCCCATCATCGCGTCAGAAAGCACGACATCGCGCGCCATCCCCGTGACTGCAGGGTCGGTGAGCAAACTCACCCAGGTGGTAAACTGCGGCTGGAAACCGGCGATCGCAACCTCCGCCAGCTGCTGCTGGAAGGCCTGCACCGCGTCGCGGTTCTCCCACATCGGTTTCATATCGCGAGCGGCGTACAGCGCCACCAGCGGATTCATAAAGACCGGGTGATAGCCGGAAGGCAATTGCGCCTCTATTTCAGCGCGGCTTTTCGCCGCCGCATCCGCCGTCAGCGGCTGCTCGCCGGCCATCCGGGCGACGGCCGAAGACTGCCCTTCGCCCTGAATTAATGCCGATGAGAGGTCTCCCACCGTCGCGGAACTATCTGTTGGTATCACTTCAGGCTCTGCGGCCTGGACATTGAACAGCGGAGCAAATGCAAATGCCAGGCTCAAGCTAAGCGCCGACAATTGACGACCATACCGTTTCTTTAGCAACATCCCTTGCCCCCTGTTGACACATTGCCGCCCGCCAAATGGGGCTCACTCTCAGTATATAAAGGCGAAAACGCTTTTGCCTTCCCAAATGTAAAGAAGTTTAAAGATTATACAACGTTAGACTATCGTATCGAAAAACAAAAAGGGCGACAAATTGTCGCCCTTTTTCCTATTAATAAACCCCTGGTTATGAGGCGTCAGCCGTTCCAGGCAGCGCTTCCGGCACCGGCGCGGCAAAACCGCGCAGACCGACAACGTGTACGTGTTCGTGATTATTGAACACTTTACGCACCAGTTTATAGGTGGTGCCTTTTTCCGGGCTGATGTTTTCCGGCGCCGCGATTATCAGCTGCATCTCCAGACGCTCGCACAGCTCAAACAGCGTAGCGATAGAACGGGCGTCAAGACGCGCCGCCTCATCAAGGAACAGCAGGCGACATGGCGAAATATCCTTGCCGCGCAGGCGACGGGATTCATCTTCCCAGCTCTGCACCACCATCACCAGTATCGACATCCCGGTACCAATCGCTTCACCGGTCGACAGCGCGCCGGACTCGGCGCGCAGCCAGCCGTCGGAACCGCGGTTAACTTCCACTTCCATCTCCAGATAGTTGCGGTAGTCGAGCAGCTCTTCACCGATGGTTTGCGGCGTGCGCTGGCCCATATCGATTTGCGGATTCAGGCGCTGATACAGTTTCGCCAACGCTTCGGAGAAGGTCAGGCGGTTGCTGTTAAACAGATCCTGATGCTGCTCATGCTGTTCAGACAGCACATCGAGCAGCGTCGAGTGGGCCTCGCGTACGTTGACGTTCAGGCGCACGCTGTTGACCTGGCCGAAGGAAACGCTCTGCAGCCCCTGGTTAAGCATCCGGATACGGTTCTGCTCGCGCTGGATGGTTTTGCGAATGATGTTGGCTACGCTGCGGGAGCTTATCGCCAGCTTCTGCTCGCGGTTGGTCAACTCTTCCGTCAGGCGGCTGAGTTCGATTTCCATCTGCTCGATCGCTTCTACCGGATCATCGGTACGAATAATATCCTGGCGGATACGTTCGCGCAGATGCTGGTAGACGGCGACGAAGAACTGGATTTTACGCTCCGGACGTTTCGGATCTTCCGAAATACGCAGCACATCGCGCAGATGCTCGTTATCAGAAACCGCCAGACGCAGGGCGCCAAGCGCCTTATCCGACATCGAACGCAGTTCGTCGCCGGAGAGATAGGCCAGCTCGCGGCGGTGCAGACGACGTTCGACGCCGTTATCTTTCACCAGGCGCATCACCGCGCACCAGCCGGCTTTAGCGGTAACGACCTGCTCGCGCATTTCGCAGTAATCGCGCTCCAGCTTACGCAGTTTGCGGGTCAGGTTGTCCATTTCCGCTTCGCAGAAGGTCAACGCTTTCTCCAGTTGGTTGCGGCGAGAGCGGTTGTTGCTCAGCTGCATGTGCAGCTCATCGCGGCGCTGACGCGCGCGCTCTTCCGCGCCGGCATCGGCGCGTACGCCGATATCCTGCAGCTCTTTATACAGATCGTTGAGCAGCTCTTTTTTGGTGTCGTACGAGCTTTTCAGCGACGCCAGCACCTGGTTGTACTGGTTCAGCTGCGCGGCGTGATTACGCATCGCTTCACGCGCGCGGCTACGTTCGGACTCCGCCTGCTGCAGACGCTGGCGCAGCTTCTCATTGAGATCGCTGTTGCCGCTGAGCATCTCCGCCGAATCTGAGTAGCTGAAGTGGGCGCGGCGCTGCACCACTTCCGACAGCGCAAAGGCCTGCTGACGCGCGTCGCGCTGAGTTTGCTGCGAATACGCGTAATCTTCTTTCAGCTGTTCAAACTGCTCCGGATCGCTCTGCAGTACTGAGACAATCGGTTCCAGTTTAGCCAGCTGATTGCCGTGCTGCTGGATAAAGCGCGCCGCTTCCTGCGCTTCGTCCAGACGCTCCTGAATTTCATCAACGCGGTCAGCCAGCGTCTCATCGGCCAGCAGATTCAGGCGCGGCAGCAGGCGGTTAAGCGCCGAAACGCCCTCTTTCGCCTGTTCATACTGGACGCGATTCTGTTGGTTATCGCTCTCATGGGCATTCAGCGCGCGCTCCAGCTCGCCGCGGCGGCTGTTGAGCTTGCGGATCTCTTCTTCCGGATCGTCATCAAAGGCGACCGCGAGGTGGCTGCCGATGAAGCGGCTGAAGGCCTGATGCAAGCGCTGGGTTTTCTGCACATCAAATGACAGCGTCGCAAAGCGCTCGGAGAGCGTTTCACGCTCGGCGTGCAGGGTCTCAATCCGATTTTCACGCGCGGCGCGGCCAAACAGCGGCAGCGTCGGGAAGCGCGAATAACGCCACTGGCGATCGGCAATCTTCACGACCACCGCTTTTTCCAGCTCATCGACGCTGAACACGCTGTCATCGAAGGACTGCGGATCGCCCTCGATCAGATACAGATCTTCCGGGCAATCTTCCAGCCCTTCGAGCTGCTCCGCGACCTGCGACAGATCCGGCACCACAATCGCATGGCGCGATGGGCCATACAGCGCGGAGAAGTACGGCGCATCTTCGAGGCTAACGTCGTCATAAATTTCCGACAGCAGCACGCCGCCAAAGCGCTCCGCCAGCGCGTTCAGACGCTGGTCCTCAGAACCGCCCGGCTGGCTGAGACGCTCGATTTCTTCGTCGATCGCCCGCTTACGGGCGCCGACTTCGTCGCGCTCAACGATCGCTTCACGCTCCCGCTCCAGCAGCTGCTGCAGGTATTCGGTGACATCCTGGCTGGATTCAAACTGCTCGCCGCACTGCTCGCACAGCTGATTGAGGCTGTTTTGCGCCGCCAGCCAAATCGGCGCCCGACGCATCAGCGTCTGGGTGCGCGACTGGAGTTGTTCCAGCTCCTGGCGCAGGGACATGCGCTGTTCCTGCGCGTGAGTGACGCTATCGGCCAGCGAAGCGATACGCGCTTCCAGTTCCTGATGCAGCGCTTCCAAATCGTCAATATCGTAACGCTTGCCCTGGCGCTTACAGAACTCGGCTAGCTGGCGCTCGGCGTCCTGCTGCTCACGCAGACGCTGTTCCAGTTCGTTCAGGCGGCTGCGCAGCCCCTGAGCCTGTTCGGCAAGGTGGCGCTGATTGACGCCGTCGCGCAGCAATTCGCGCGCCACATCCCAGGCTTCATTACGCGCCAGCGGGCCGTTGATCGCCGCCACCAGCTGGTACGCTTGTTCAAACTGGCTGTGCGCGGTTTGCGCCACGCTCATTTTCTGTTCCAGCGACAGCATTTTTTCCGTCGCTTCCTGCTCTTTCGCCTGGAAGGTTTCCAGCCATTCGTCAGCGCTGTCGGCGGTTAAATCCGGCAGATGACACAGCGCGCGCGCGCGCTCCAGCGCCTGCAGCGCTTGATTGTACTGAATGGCGCGCGTCTGCTGCACGTCGAGCGCCTGCTGGTAGTCGGCGAGCTGGCTTTTCAGCTCATCCACTTCCAGTTCAGCGGCTTCGGCGCGGGCTTCATTTTCTTCCTGCTGGTCAGCGGCTTCCGCCACCACTTCGTTCTGTTCTTCCAGACGGATCTGCAGCTCATCGAGGTCCGCTTCGTAGCGCTCGATTTTTTCCTGCTGACGCAGCGCGGTTTGCACCAGATTCAGATGATCGCTTGCGGCCTGATAATCGGCTTCCAGATCGCCTTCGGCGCCGTTATGTTCCTGTAGTTCGCGCGCCATATCGACGTGCTTATACTGCTCCGCCGCCAGTTGCGCTCGCGAAGTGAAGAGATCGCGACGATATTCCAGCGCCTTATCAAGATGAATTCGCCGCTCGTTGGCGTGGCGCATGTAGTCCGCCGCCACGTAGTTGGTGGCTTCGCTGATCAGATGTTTAAACAGATCGCGGTCGGACTGGGTCACGCGGATCGCTTCCAGAGTCATGCGGTTTTCGCGCAGCGCCGCTTCCATATCCTGGAACGCTTTACGCACGCCGCTGTTTTCCGGCAGCAGGTAGTCGCGCAGGGAGCGCGTAATAGCGCTGGAGATCCCGCCGTAAAGCGAGGCTTCAATCAGGCGGTAGAACTTGCTGCGATCGGAGGCGGAGCGCAGGCGACGCGCCACGATCCCCAGATCAAACATCAGCGAGTGGTAATCAGTGATGGAGTTGAACTGCTTAAACTGCACCCCTTCCATCGCGTCGAGCTTATCTTTTACTTCCTGCAGCGTCAGAACACGCGCCTGGCGCTCATTGAGGGTTTCCGTCAGCAGTTGCGTTGGCAGCACCGAAGTTGGCAAGCCCTGAATCGCAAAGGGTTTAATATCCACTTTGCGATCGCGACCGGCGACCTGCTGCAAACGCACGCCAACCAGCACGCGCTGGTTGCGGGAGTTGATCACATCCAGCACCGAATAACAGACGCCGGCTTTCAGTTTGCCGTGCAGACCCTTATCGCGTGAGCCGGACGTCGCGCCCGCTTCGGTGGTGTTACGGAAGTGCAGCAGCGTCAGATCCGGGATCAGCGCCGTGACAAACGCCGCCATGGTGGTCGATTTCCCGGCTCCGTTACCGCCTGACAGGGTGGTAACCAGCTCGTCGAGATCAAAGGTGCGGGCAAAAAAGCCGTTCCAGTTAATCAGCGTAAGCGAACGAAATTTACCGCGATCAATCATTACTCATCCTCCGAGCTGTCCGGCTGGTTCTCTTCAGGCTCATCATTGAGCTGCAGGTGATTTTCCACAGGCATCGCTTCACCGTCGCGGATCATGCGCAGCTGAGCTTCACGCGCATCGTCACCCGAACGCACATCGGCCCCGAAGCGGAACACCGATTCGGTGATGCGGAACTTGCTGCTGTCATTGCCCATAAACCAAATCATGCCGAGACGGCGCAGACGGTTGAGGGAAGAGCGCACCTTTTCCTGCAGCTTCTGACGGTCGAGATCGGAGCCGGTTGAGCGGTTGTTCACCAGCTTCAACAGCTTGTTTTCATCCGCCAGCGACAGCAGCTCGTCATAGAGCTCCTGCTGGGTAAAAATCCCCTCGTTGGCCAGACGCTCCGGGCTGAGATAGAGGTAGCACAGAATTTTGCCAACCATCATATCCAGCTCAGAGAGCACCGAGCGCGGGATCAGGGTGGTGGAGCGCGGGCGCAGATAGAAGAACCCCTCCGGCGCGCGAATCAGCTCCACGTTATAACGGGCGTAGAACTCCTCGAGATACTCCTGGAAATCCATCAAGAAGGCGTGATTATCCAGCTCGTCGAGGCCAATATGCCGCCCTGAGCGCAGTGCGCTATCCAGCGCCGGAAACAGCGGGTTTGCCAACGCTTGTGCCAGTTTAACCGGCATCACTTGTTCAATATTTGTCGATGACATGCGCCTGTACCTTGGCTCCGTAATCATTAATCGGCTGCCATTTCGGCGGCAGGCCGGTGAAATCTGCTTGCGCTACGCCGAGACGTACCGCCTGATCAACTACGATGCGCGCGATGTCAAAATGACGCGCGCGCGGGTATTGCGACAGATACTCGCGGGCCACAAGGCCGAGATCGAGCGGCACACCTTTGGTTTTATAGATAGCCAGCTGCTGTTCGATCAGCGCCGCGAGCTGTTCGCGAATCTCGTTAAACTCCTCGAACTCCATCTCACTCGGCAGCTCACCGGTCACCTCTTCGTCGCGCAGCGCCATCTCTTCATCGCGCATATCCAGCAAGCGGTCGGCGCTGGCGTGGGTTAACGCCCACGGCGCGTCGAAATAGCTCTGCACCGACTGGCGCAAACGCTGGGCGAAGACGCGGTTTTTATCCATATCAATCGCGGTACGGATAAATTTATGCACGTGGCGGTCGTAACCGATCCACAGGTCGATGGACTGCTGCCCCCAGCTGACAATACGGTCGAGCTTGCTTTGCAGGTTAAAGACCAGTTGATCGAGGAACTCGAGATCGTCGCGCCCCATCGTCGCTTCCTGGATGCTCAACAAGTTGGTTTGCAACTTATCGCCTGCCGCTTCGAGCGTATCCTGCAGTTCGCGCAGCGTACCGGAGGTTTCAGAGAGCAGTAGCTCACAGCTGGAGATGGCGGCGCGCCAGTCCTTATTCAGCAACTGGGCGATATCATCTTTTACCTGCTGCTGCTGCTCATCCATGATGCGCTGGGTGAGATCGATACTGTCGAAAATCTCTGCAACAGAGTATTTCAGCGGTGCAAAGACGTTCCGGTGCCAGTGAAACTCATCTCCGCCCTCTTCTGCCGCATCGGCAGCGCGCTTCAACTCGGCCGCCACAATAGAGAGCTGCATCGAAAGGCGCAGCGTGGAGAATTCGCGCTGGCGAATATAGTAATCGGTAATACCGATGCCCAGCGGCGTCAGGCGGTAGATGGCGTTGCCCTCTGCCTGCTCGCTGGTAAAGCGGTTCAACAAACGCTGGCGCACCATATCGTTAATCGCGTTGTTCGCGCGCTGATTAACGGTTTCGCTGGTTTGCTCAAACGCTTCACTCACATGACGAAAGGCGTCAACCAGCTCGCCTTCACTCATTTCGCCATCAAGACGCTCGCCGTTAAGGGTGGCGACAGCCAGCAAAAAGGAGAGCCTGTCGACCGGCAGCGAGATGGAGAAATCATTTTTCCTGGCCCAGGCAACCAGTTCGGGGACTGTCTGGGAAAATTCACTCATAGTTTATCCTTGCATCTGCGGCTGTGCGCCTGGAACTGTCTTAAGCGCGGTGACATGAATATAGCGGCCCAGGCTGATATACGGCTCCTGGCGACAGTAGCGCGTTTCCAGCTCCAGCAGCACCGCAAAGCTGTCATGCTGTTTACGTTTCTCACGCAGATAATCATGAAACACCCGCACGCCGGTTTTAGCGGTAATCTGCCAGCCGAGTTCCTCCAGCCAGCCGTACACCTGCTGCGGATCGCGCGGATAATCCGGCGACAGCGTGCGTTTTTTCTTTTTCGGCATGCCGATTTGTACGTAGTCGAAGTTTCCAGCAACCATATTGTGCATTAGCAGGCCGTTAGCATTGTAGAACATTAACGACAGCGCGCCGCCCGGGCGCAACACCGACCACAGCGTGCGCAGCATCTCTTGCGGTTCCGCTATCCACTCCAGCACCGCATGAAACAGTACCAGATCGACGGGGCTTTCCAAATGCTGAGCAATATCCTGCGCCGCGCATTGTACAAAATGCATGTTGTCGATCACACCTTTATCGCGGGCCGCCTGCTGAGCGCGGGCCACCATTTCGGCAGAAAGATCGCATAGCGTCACGTGGTGGCCCAATTCCGCAACGCGGATCGCCGTTTGCCCTTCGCCGCCGCCGGCGTCGAGCACCCGCAGCGGCCCTGGCCCCAGCTGCGCGAGCAGCGGCTCCAGATCCTGCCAAAGGATCGCCTGGCGCAGTTGGCCCTTGGTGGTGCCATAAATATTGCGCGAAAACTTCTCAGCGATGTCATCAAAATTGCGATCCTGCACGGACGACTCCACAAGCCAACACAAAACCGCTATTTTGTCATACCCGCGGCGATAATGAAGCGATCTGTTATAAGATCCGCGCAGAACTTTGCTTATATGGTTAAAAAAGGAACCATCCGGGATGCTTTTTACACTGAAAAAGGTTTTGGGCGGGATGCTGTTGCCGCTTCCCTTACTGTTATTATTGATGGCTGTCGGCATCGCTGTGCTGTGGCGCAGCCGTTTTCAGAAAACCGGCAAAGCGCTGGTCACTCTAAGCTGGCTACTGTTGGCGTTATTAAGCCTGCAGCCGGTAGCGGACGGATTGCTAAAGCCGATCGAAAAAAGCTATCCAACCTGGCGCGGCGGCACGCCCGTTGAATATGTGGTCGTCCTCGGCGGCGGCTATACCTGGAACCCGCAGTGGGCCCCCAGCTCAAACCTGATAAATAACAGCCTGCCGCGTCTGGCGGAAGGGATCCGCCTGTGGCGGGAAAACCCGGGATCGAAAATGATCTTTACCGGCGCGGCGGCCAAAACCAACCCGGTCAGCACCGCCGAAGCCGGCGCGCGCGTTGCCGAAAGCCTCGGGGTACCGCGCAGCGCGATTATCGTCCTCGACCAACCGAAAGATACCGAGCAGGAAGCGCGCGAGGTGAAAAAAGCCATCGGCGCCGCGCCGTTCCTGCTCGTGACTTCCGCCTCACACCTGCCACGGGCGATGATTTTCTTCCGTCATGCCGGATTGAACCCACTGCCGGCGCCCGCTAACCAGCTGGCGGTAGAATCCGCGCTGAACCCCTGGGAGCGCGCAATTCCATCGCCGTATTGGCTCATGCATAGCGAACGCGCAATTTACGAAACGCTGGGCCGCGCCTGGCAGTGGCTGAAAGCCGCTTCAGGCGATCCAGGGCAGGATTGATTTCGCCGCCTGCGAGAAACGGGCGCGATCGAAGCGCCCGGTGTTGACCAGGCTATCCACCTCATCCCACAATTGATACAGCCAGCGCCGCCAGAGGAAAGATTCCGCTACCGGCGCCCGCTGCAGGTAGCGCCAGAGTAACTGCTCTCCTAACCCGCCGTCGGCAAGGCGGAACAGTTCGTACTCCCGCGGCGCCCACAGCATCATCCCCGGACCGACCATCGCCAACAGCTGATCGCTGCGCGCGTCTTTGAGCATACTACGTAGCGTAAAGCAGCCATGGACCAGTACGCAGTTATCGTTGAAATCGCTAAACAACTGCGCCAGGCTCTCACGACTGCGGAATAAAATGCGCTTATCCTGCATCGTTAGCCCGGTGTCGTGATAGAGGTTGAGCGTACTCCACAGCATTTCTACCCGCTGGCGATACCAGTGCGGCCAGAGGTTTTCCTGGGTACTGTCAACCATCCCCACGCAGCCGCCGCTATCCTGTCGGTGCCACGCCAGTAACCCCTCGACAATCTGATCCTGCAGCTGCTCCCAACGCTCGGGCGTGCGCGCTGGCGCTTCCACTGAAACGCCGCGTAACCGTTCAATGAGCAATACGTCAGGTCCCGGATGTTCTTCATGCGTCATGACACCGTATACCACCGGCATACGAACGGTGCCGCTACGGGCAAGCAGCGAAATTTTCCACGCCAGCTGGCGCGCAACGCCGGGCGTGGTAAAGCTTTTCGCCAACAGCGGCATCGGGTTTCCCTGCGCATCATACAGCGACCATAGCGCTGACGAGGGTTTCTCGCTAACGCACTCCACGCGGCTTAGTTTTTCGCCAAGCAGGTGGCTCAGTTCGGCTCGCAACTGTTCCATTGTAGATACCCTCATGAAAACTACTGTTTTCATAATGAGCGTCAGGCAGAAGATTGTCAGCGGATAAGATCAAAAATGCGCTAATTAGCAGAAGAAAATAGCCCCCTCCGGCGGGAGGGGGCGGCAGGATTAACGTAGTTCGGCGCGCACGCGTTCCAGATCTTCCGGCGTGTCGACGCCGGTGCCTGGCACCACTTCCGCGACCGCAACGTGGATTTTTTCCCCATACCACAGCACGCGCAGCTGCTCGAGCATTTCTATTTGTTCGAGCGGGCTCGGCGCCCAGCTGACATAACGGCGGATAAAACCGGCGCGGTAGCCGTAAATACCGATATGGCGCAGCAGAGAATCACCAATTTGTTCACGAGATGCGGCAAAACGATCGCGATCCCATGGAATCGTTGCGCGGGAGAAATAGAGCGCGTAGCCGTCGGCGTCCATCACCACTTTCACCGCATTCGGGTTGAACGCCTCTTCGGCATCATGGATGGGTACCGCCAGGGTCGCCATACCGCTGGCGCTGGATGCGAGATTTTCAGCAACCTGACGCACTATTGCCGGCGGGATCATCGGCTCATCGCCCTGGATATTGACGATGATCGTGTCATCGCTGAAGGCGCATTTTTCAACGACTTCCGCCAGCCGTTCGGTGCCGGACTGGTGATCGGCGCGGGTCATGCACACCTCACCGCCTGCGGCTTCTACCGCTCGCGCGACCTCCTGGTGATCGGTTGCGACAATAATACGATCGGCGCCGGATTCACGGGCGCGCTCCAGCACGTGGACGATCATCGGCTTGCCGTTGATATCCTGTAGCGGTTTACCCGGCAGACGCGTGGAGGCAAAACGCGCGGGAATGATGACGACGAAACTCATGGCTGGCTCTCTTCTGCCGCGAGCGAACGCGCTTCGTTTTCGAGTAATACCGGGATGCCATCACGCAGCGGAAAGGCCAGGCTGTCAATCTTGCAGATAAGCTCTTGTTTATCCTGACTGTAGTACAGCTTGCCGTTGCAAACCGGACAGGCGATGATTTCGAGTAGACGGTGATCCATGATTCCTCCTGATGGACCGGATAGATTTGTCAACAGCATATCACAGGATAGTAAACACCGGGATCCGTTTGCGCCACAGCTAGCACGTCACGCAGCGCCGACGTCCCATCCTTGCCGCTGGTTAGCAAATAGCGCTGCCGGTACCTGACGGATAACAACCTCGTCAGCTCCCTGCCAGCGCGCAAAATCAGTAATCGCCCGCTGGAGCCCGTTTTCCAGGCCGGCTGTGACTTTAACGCCGTCTTCCAGCCACAATGAGAAGATCTCCAGCATGCCGCCCTTGCGGTGCACCTTGCTGTCCATCCTGCCAACCAGCTTGCCCTGATGCAGCAACGGCAGCACGAAATAGCCATATTGCCGCTTTGCCGCCGGGGTATAGCATTCCAGACGATAGCTGAAGTCGAATAACTGCTCGGCGCGTTTACGGTCCCACACCACCGGATCAAATGGCGAGAGCACGGCGCTGTGACTGGCGGTTAATTTACCGCCAGGCGCCGATTCCAGCACGGTTAGCGCCTCGCGATGCAGCCACATCTCACCCAGTTTTTCAACCATAACCGGCACTACCAGCCCCTCATCCTGCCATGCCGCCAGCAGCGCCGGTAATGAAGGCTGGCGCAGACGATAGTAGTCCGCTAGCCACTGCGGGCGGAAAATGCCCAGGCTGCGCGCGCTGTTACGCAACATGATGGATTCAGCCTGCGACTGGGAGAGCGCATCGCGCTTGTCGTCCCAGTGCGGCATCGCGCGATGGGTTAAATCGTACACCCGATGAAAGTTGCGCCGCTCTACAACCATCAATTTGCCGGCGGTGAATAGCCCTTCCAGATGACGCTTATGCGGCTTCCACTCCCACCAACCGCTGGCGCCTTTACGCGGATGCGAAAAATCCGCGGAACGAACCGGGCCGTTCTGCGCAATATGCATCAATAATTCATCAATGCTCGCGGCATGCTCGCGCATCCACTCCTTATGGTATTTCCAGCCCATGTTGTCGGGATTCAGCATCCGGTGGCGCACCAGGGCAAAGTCGCTGCGCGGCAGAAAACAGGCTTCATGCGCCCAGTATTCCATCAGCTCGCCGTTACGCAGTGAATCATCCAGCCAGTGCTGCGGATAGCTGCCAAGACGGCTAAACAATACCAGGTACGGGCTGCGCGCGACGACGTTGATCGTATCGATTTGCAGCAGCGACATCTGTTGGATAGTTGAAAGGATGTCATTGTGACGAGCGCGACGCCGGGGCTTTTTTAATAACCCCTGCGCCGCGAGATGAAGATGGCGAGCCTCTTTAAGCGACAGTTGCAAAACCGACATGCAGATTCTCCGTAGGGGATCCCAGCACAGCGGTGAGCACGGTCTGCCCGTTGGTTAACGTTGCGCCAGCGTGACTAAGTCCGCGAGCAACCGCTGCGCGCGTTCATCGGTCATTATGGCGTCGACCGGCAGATACCACCAGTTGGCGGCGGCGAATTCGCGGCATTTCACCGCGTCCTTCTCGGTCATCAATAGCGTCTGTTCGGCAGTCGCCAGGGCGGCGACATCGCTTTGGCTTAGCGCCTGATGGTCCGCCAATGCTACGGTTTTAACCGGCTGCACGCCGCAGCTTTCAAGCGTGGCGAAAAAGCGCGGCGGATGACCAATACCGGCCATCGCCACAACGTTGCCGAGGACAGAGACATCACGACGCTCGCCGGTGAGCAGATTAACCGCCATACCGGGACGCAGCTGCATCGGGATCTCGCCCGGGCGCGCAACGCCGCCGTTGACGATAACCGCATCGACGCTTTGTAAACGCGACGCGCGCTCGCGCATTGGCCCAGCCGGCAACCACCAGCCGTTGCCGAAGCGGCGTACGCCGTCGATAACCACGATTTCTTTATCTCGCGCCAGCTTGTAGTGCTGCAGGCCATCATCGGTGACGATAATCTGTAGATCGTAAGCTGCCAGCAGCGCTTTTACCGCATCGCTGCGTAGCGGAGAAACCGCTACCGGCGCGCCGGTACGTTGATGAATTAATACTGGTTCATCGCCAGCCTGCGCCGTACTCGTCGCGTCATTGAGCACCAGCGGATAGCTTTCTGCTTTACCGCCGTAACCGCGAGATACTACGCCGACGCGAATGCCGCGCTGCTGCAGTTGCTCCACCAGCCACACCACCACCGGCGTTTTACCATTGCCGCCGGCGGTCAGATTCCCTACCACCACCACCGGCACCGGCGCGCGCCAGGCTTTTCTCCATCCCAGCTTATAACTGAGGCGAATAAAAGCGCTTACCAGGCCATACAGCCAGGAGAGCGGCAGCAACAGCCGCCATAGCGGTGATTCGCCGGACCAGATACGAGCTATCATTGACCGAATTGCATCTTGTGTAGCTGCGCGTAAACGCCTTTATGCTCCAGCAGATCCAGATGGCTGCCGCGTTCTACAATACGGCCATCTTCCACCACCACGATTTCGTCAGCCTGTTCGATAGTCGACAAGCGGTGGGCGATAACCAGCGAAGTGCGGTTTTTCTGCAGTTCATCCAGCGCCGCCTGGATCGCACGCTCGGACTCGGTGTCCAGCGCCGAAGTGGCCTCATCGAGGATGAGAATCGGGCTGTTCCGCAACAGCGCGCGGGCAATAGCAATACGCTGGCGCTGGCCGCCGGAGAGCATGACGCCGTTTTCGCCGATAACCGTATCCAGGCCATTATCCATCTTATTGATAAAGTCCATTGCATAGGCCATACGCGCAGCTTCTTCAATTTGCTCGCGGGTGTATTCCTCATTGCGCGCATAGGCAATGTTATTAGCGACGGTATCGTTGAACAGATGCACGTTCTGCGAAACCAGCGCCACCTGATCGCGCAGCGAACTAAGTTTATACTCGCGCAAATCGTAACCATCCAGCAGGATTTGTCCGTCGTCCACATCGTAGAAGCGGGTGATCAGGCTGGCGATTGTCGATTTACCTGAACCGGAACGCCCAACCAGCGCCACGGTTTTACCTTCCGGGATGCTCAGGTTGATGTTACGCAGTGCGGCAACTTCGCGGCCAGGATAGGTAAAGGTGACGTTGTTGAATTCCAGATTACCTTTAGCGCGCTCAATCACGCGCGTCCCTTCATCTTTCTCCTGCTCGGAATCCAGAATAGAGAACAGCGTCTGGCATGCCGCCATCCCGCGCTGGAACTGCGCGTTAACGTTGGTCAGGGATTTCAGCGGACGCATCAGCGCAATCATTGAGGAGAAGACCACGGTAATGGTACCGGCGGTCAGCGTTTCCATCACGCTCGGGAAGCTTGCCGCATACAGGACAAAGGCCAGCGCCAGAGAGGCGATTAGCTGAATGATCGGATCGGAAATAGAGGACGCAGAGACCATTTTCATCCCCTGCAGACGCATCTTATTGCTGACCTTATCAAAACGCTTAGTTTCAACTTCCTGACCGCCGAACATCAGCACTTCTTTATGCCCTTTGAGCATCTGTTCCGCGCTGGTGGTCACCTGCCCCATGGTGTTTTGCATATTCTTACTGATATTACGAAAACGCTTCGAGACCACGCGAATAGCGACGGAAACAATCGGCGCCAGCACGATCAGAATCAAAGATAGCTGCCAGCTGTAGTAGAACATCATGGCGAACAGGCCAATAATCGACGCCCCTTCGCGCACCACGGTAATCAACGCGCTGGAGGAAGAAGAGGCAACCTGTTCAGAGTCATAGGTAATACGTG
>CABUCP010000018.1 GCA_902490055.1 uncultured Klebsiella sp.
TCACTCCCGGAGAGTTGACCGGTCAGGAGCCACGCATTCCATGTTAAAACGTCTTTTTACTCCGTTAACGTTGGTCAATCAACTGGCGTTAATTGTGCTGCTTGCCACCATTATCGGCGTGGCCGGCATGGCGATATCCGCACGTCTGGTCCACGGCGTGCAGGGCAGCGCGCATGCTATTAATAAGGCCGGGTCGCTGCGTATGCAGAGCTATCGCCTGCTGGCGGCGATACCGCTGGCCGAAAAAGATCAAACGCTGATCGATCGCATGACCGCTACCGTCTTCAGCCCGGAACTACAATACTCCGCACGTCGCGACGGCCAGGAGGTACAGCTCAAAGCGCTGCAGCAATACTGGCAACTGGGGCTTGGCCCGGGCCTGAAACATGCCGCCAAACAGGAAGACGTCGCGCAGGATGTCGCCGATTTTGTCGACCGTATCGATCAGCTAGTCACCGCATTCGATCATACCACCGAGCAGCGTATCGAACGGGTGGTGTGGATCCATCGTATCCTTGCCGTCGGTATGGCATTACTGTTGATCTTTACCATTATCTGGCTCCGCGCTCGCCTGCTGCGCCCGTGGAGACAGCTGCTGGATATGGCGCGGGCGGTGAGCCAGCGCGACTTTACCCAGCGCGCGCATATTAGCGGTCGCAACGAAATGGCGACCCTCGGCATGGCGTTGAATAACATGTCGGAAGAGCTAGCGGAAAGCTATTCGGTACTTGAACGCCGGGTGCAGGAAAAGACCGCCGGTCTTGAACAGAAAAACGAAATCCTGGCCTTTTTATGGCAGGCTAACCGCCGCCTGCACTCCAGCGCCCCGCTGTGCGAGCGCATTTCACCGGTGCTAAACGGCCTACAGGGGCTGACGCTGCTGCGCGATATTGAAGTGCGGGTCTATGACCTGGAAGATGAAGATAATCACCAGGAGTTTGCCTGCCACTCGGATATTGAATGCGATGATAAAGGCTGCTACCTCTGTCCGCGCGACCTACCACCGCTTCCGGATGGCGGTACGACGCTAAAATGGCGGCTGTCAGACGCGCATAACCAATACGGCATTCTGCTGGCGACGTTACCGGTTGGCCGCCACTTGAGTCACGATCAGCAGCAGTTGGTCGATACGCTGGTGGAACAGTTAACCAGCACCCTGGCGCTGGATCGCCATCAGGAGAAACAGCAGCAGCTCATCGTGATGGAAGAGCGCGCGACCATAGCGCGTGAACTACACGACTCCATCGCCCAGTCGCTCTCCTGTATGAAGATGCAGGTCAGCTGTCTGCAGATGCAGGGTAATAATCTGCCGGATGAAAGCCGCCAGTTGCTGGGGCAAATTCGTAACGAGCTGAATACCTCCTGGGCGCAGCTGCGGGAGCTGTTAACCACCTTCCGCCTGCAGCTAACCGAAGCAGGGCTGCGCCCGGCGCTGGAGGCCAGCTGCCAGGAGTACAGCGCCCACTTTGGCTTTACGGTGCAGCTTGATTATCAGCTGCCGCCGCGTTTTGTCCCGTCGCATCAGGCGATTCATCTACTGCAAATCGCCCGCGAGGCGTTAAGCAATGCGTTGAAGCACGCCAACGCGACGGAGGTGACGGTGACCGTGTCACATCGCGATAATCAGGTGCGTTTAGTTGTTGCCGATAACGGCCGCGGCGTACCGGATCATGCGGAGCGTAGTAACCATTACGGTTTAATTATCATGCGGGATCGCGCGCAAAGTTTGCGCGGCGACTGTCAGGTACGACGCCGGGATATCGGCGGTACTGAAGTCGTAGTGACTTTTATCCCGGAAAAATCGTTTTCAATCCAATAAGGAGACCCTTATGAGTCAACAGGAACGGGCAACCATTCTTCTCATTGATGATCATCCCATGCTGCGCACTGGCGTTAAGCAACTGATTAGCATGGCGCCGGACATTCAGGTTATCGGCGAAGCCAGCAACGGCGAACAAGGTATCGAACTGGCGGAATCGCTGGATCCGGACCTGATTCTGCTGGACCTCAATATGCCGGGCATGAACGGCCTGGAAACCCTCGACAAACTGCGTGAAAAATCGCTCTCCGGCCGCGTGGTGGTATTCAGCGTGTCCAATCATGAAGAGGACGTAGTTACCGCGTTGAAGCGCGGCGCCGACGGCTACCTGTTGAAAGACATGGAACCGGAAGATTTATTGAAAGCGCTGCAGCAGGCCGCCGCGGGCGAGATGGTATTAAGCGAAGCGTTAACGCCGGTGCTGGCCGCCAGCCTGCGCGCTAACCGCGCGACCTCCGATCGCGATATCAGCCAGTTGACGCCGCGCGAACGCGACATTCTGAAGCTGATTGCCCAGGGTCTGCCAAACAAAATGATCGCCCGCCGTCTGGATATCACCGAAAGCACCGTTAAAGTACACGTGAAACACATGCTGAAGAAAATGAAGCTGAAATCACGCGTTGAAGCCGCCGTCTGGGTTCACCAGGAACGGATCTTCTAAGGCGACTCCGTCCAGGAGACGCCGGGAGCCGTAAACGTCACCAGCGGCTCGGTCAGCGCCAGTGCGATCTCATTGGAAGAGACGCGCTGACCCGATTTATCCTCCACGACCACCGACAGATGCCAGCGGTTCACCGCGCCCGGCTCGCTATTCCACACCGGCATAATCACGCTCCAGCCATCCGCGCTGTTGGCGTTGACCGGCGGCGTCAGGCTCAACGCCTGAGTATCGCCCTGCCAGCGCAGCGATTTAATGCCGTGCAGGCTATTAATTTGCAGCTTCAACTGCACCGTTTCGCCGGACTGTAAATCCCACGGCGGCGTCGCCAGATAAACCGTCAGGTTTTTGCGCTGGCGATACTCCACCACCGGTAAATTATCGCGCTCCGGACTATCATAGCGGCTGCCGCGCAGCGAGTTGCTGATGGCGACTTCGTCCGCCGCTAACTGCTGCTTCAGCGGCACTCCGAAACGATAGTTGAGCTTGAGGCCGACATTATTCTGGCTGACGCCGTTTTCGCCCTGTTTGTGCTTCGCGGTGACCGTCACCAGCGGCACCGGGGTGTAATTCAGCCCCAGCGACACCGCTACCGGGTTGTGGTAGCCGGTACCGGTGTGAAACAGATCGACGCTATCGCCAAAATACTGTTCGACGCTGACGCTGGTATTGAGGTGCTGATAGAACGGCAAACGCGCCTGCGCGGTAACGTCATAGCCGACGGCCATCCGCTGCTCCTGAGTCTGGTTTTCCCGCAATTGCCAGTCGCCGAGCGGATGGTAATAGTTGGCTGAAAGGCGCAGGTATTCCCCCCAGGCTTCCGCGCCGACGCTGCCGCGCGCCAGGCTTTCGCTCAGCACTTTGTCGTAAAACGAGTTATAGCCGAGCAGCCAGCTCCCCACCCGCCAGCGCTGACCGAGGCCAATATTGCCCACCAGATCGTTCTCGCGCCGGGTCACCGAATATTGATTCCAGGTGAGATAATTATCAGTGTCCTGCAATGGGACAAACCAGCTGCCTTTACTCCCGGTGAAGTTACCTTCTTTATCCACCAGCAGGTCGATATTGGCATTGCCCCACGGCGACAGCCAGCTTTCCAGTTGATGGCTGAACTCATTGCCGATTTTACCGATAGCGAACATTCGCGCCTGCTCGCCGGTGGTCAGCCCGTTATCACTCATGCTGGCTTCGCCAAATTTTTTCGCCATCTCGGCAAAATGTTTGGCGTCATCATCAACCTGCGGGGCAATCCCCAGGTCAGGCAGCGTGGTGGGCGGCGGCGTGCTGGTATCATTGGCGATCAACGCATACGCGGGGGCGCCTGTCAGCAGCAGGAGGAGCGTCAGCGGTGGGATCAAACGGTGCGACAACGGCATTGAATGGATTAACGTAAGCTCACGGGGAAGAACGACATGACGTTAGTTTATCGTCTTTTGCCCTTCCCCGCAGCCCTTCGGGCAATTCCAGGAATATGCTGAAACCGGTTGGCGTTGGCGTCCCAGCAACATCAAGCCTGCGTTCGCGTTTGACTTGCCGCCAGCAGCGCTTTGAGCTCCGGAATACAGGAGCCACAGTTGGTACCGCATTTAAGCTTCACGCCGAGCGCCTCAGCGCTGGCGCATCCGCCGGCAATAGCCTCGCTAATCTGCCGCTCGCCGATACTAAAGCAGCTACAGATAGTCCGCCCGCGCGGCACGCTGTCGCCGCCCTTGCGGCCGCTGAGCAACGCATGGCGCAGCTCGGCGTTTTGCGGCGGCGTCCGGAAGGATGTATATAACCATTCAGCATCAATTTGCGGCGGCTGATTATCGCTCCAGCAACCGAGCATTAATTGTCCATCGCGCCACGCCAGCAGATTCCACAACCCGCCGCCGTCGGCGATTTGTAGCAGCCATCCCTGCTGCCGGCACCAGTCGGTTAACCAGCGTTGCGGACTGCTATCTGCGGCCAGCGAAAGGTGGCAGAGCCCCACCGCCGCCCGCCGCCGCCAGTGCAGCGCCGACGGCAGCTGTACGGGTTCGCGGGATAACAGCTCTCCCTGCCATGCCGGATGCCACGGCGCAATCGCCACCGCCGACTGTTTGCTCTCCGGCTGTCCGGAATGCGGATCGGTGACCACCGCCAACAGATTATTAACTCGACCCTGGCGGGCAAACTGATTATTCCAGTGCATCGGTACAAATAGCGAACCGGCGCGCTGCCCTTCGCTAACCATCACCTTCGCGATCATCACGCCGTGCCGCGACCAGACGCGCGCCAGCTTCCCATCACCTAATTGATAGCGACGGGCGTCATCAGGCGCCACTTCGACGACCGGTTCGGCAATGTGCTGCATCAGCCGCGGTACGGCTCCGGTACGAGTCATGGTATGCCACTGATCGCGAATGCGCCCGCTATTGAGGATCAACGGATAAAACGCATCGGTCCGCGCCCGGGTCGGCTGCGGCGACACCGGCACCATGCGCAACCTGCCGTCGCCGTGCCAGCCCGCCGTTAACCGCCACGGCGCGGCGCTGCGGCTCACCGGCCAGCGTACCGGCGCCAGAGCATCCCACGCCTCCCGACTGAGGTCCGCCAGCGCGCCGATATCAAACGCCCGCTGGCCGTCATTTTCAAAACCGGAGAGCGCCGCGTGTTCACAAAACACCTCCAGCGGATGTTGCCAGGCAAAAGCCCGGGCATAACCTAGTTCGGCGGCGAGACGGGAAATGATCCACCAGTCGGCTTTCGCCTCGCCCGGCGGCGGTAAAAAAGCCCGCTGACGCGAAATGCGCCGCTCCGAATTGGTCACGGTACCGTTTTTTTCTCCCCATGCAAGCGCCGGAAAACGGATATGGGCGAAGCGGCCGGTATCGGTATCGGCGGCCACATCGGAAACCATTACCAGCGGACAGCCAGCCAGCGCTTGGCTCACCGCGTGGCTATCCGGCAGCGAGACCACCGGATTGGTCCCCATAATCCACACTGCTTTGACTTCGCCGCGGCCTATCGCCGCGAACAGCTCGACGGCGGTCAGCCCCGGCGTCTGCGCCAGCCGCTCGCTGCCCCAGAAGCGCGCCAATCGCTGCAGATCCTGCGGCTCAAAATTCATATGCGCCGCCAGCATCGTCGCCAGCCCGCCCACTTCGCGCCCGCCCATGGCGTTTGGTTGACCGGTCAACGAAAACGGCCCGCAGCCGCTACGGGCGAACTTCCCACTGGCAAGATGGACGTTGATAATGGCGTTGCACTTATCGCTGCCGCTGGCGGATTGATTAATCCCCATGGTGTACAGCGTCACCGCGCGCGGCGCGGCGATAAAGTCGCGATAAAAACGGGTCACCTGCTCGGGTGGCAGGCCGCAGAAAGAGGCCACTTTTTCTACGCTCCATTGCGCGGCGATAGCCAGCGCCTGCTGCTGGTCGCGAAAGCCCGCCGTCATTTCACCGCTGGCGGCAATCGCATTCAGCAGGCCGACAAACAACCCGCCATCGCTGCCGGGCGCCAGCGCCAGATGATCGTCGGCAATGTCGCACGTCGCGGTACGCCGCGGATCCACCACCACGATCCGCAACTGCGGATTATCGCGTTTCGCCTGCGCCAGCCGCTGGTAGAGTACCGGATGCGCCCAGGCGGCGTTCGAACCCACCAGCACCACCAGATCGCTCTGCTCGACATCTTCATAGCTGCACGGCACAACATCGGCGCCGAGCGCCCGTTTATAGCCGGTGACTGCCGACGACATGCATAGCCGCGAGTTGGTATCGATATTAGCGGCGCCGATAAATCCCTTCATCAGCTTGTTGGCGGCGTAATAATCCTCGGTCAATAGCTGACCGGAGGCGTAAAACGCCACCGCCTGCGGGCCATAGCGCTCGATGATATCCCGCAGGCGTGAACCGGCCTCCGCCAGCGCCTGCGGCCAGCCGACCGCCTGGCCATCGACTTCAGGATGCAGTAATCGCCCGGCAAGCGAGGTCGTTTCACCAAGCGCGGCGCCTTTCACGCACAGGCGTCCCAGATTCGCCGGGTGGCTTTCATCGCCGCGCACCGTAACGTTGCCGCCGGGTTCTACTTTAGCAATAACCCCGCAGCCGACGCCGCAGTACGGGCAGGTGGTTCGGGTTTCGCTCATCAGCTTGCCTCCGCGCGCAGGAGCAACGCCTGATTGCCGACCCACACTTTGCCCTGTTCGATTTTCACCGGCCAGGCGCGCACCGTCGGCTCGCCGCTGTCGCACAAGCGACCATCGCGTAAACGGATCCGCTGTTTATACAGCGGCGAAATGACGATCGGCTCGCCGCCCGCATCGCCCAGGATGCCGCGCGATAGCACGTTGGCTTCGCTGCCGGGTTCAAGGTTATCCAGCGCATAAACCTGTTCGCCGAAGCGGAAGAGCGCAATCTGTCGCTCGCCAAGGCGCGCGCCGATCCCCGCCTGCTGCGGGATAGCCTCAAGATCGCAGATCGCCTGCCACGGCCGCGACGGCAGGGTCGGTTGCACAAGCCCTTGCGGCGCAACCGGCTGCGGCTGCCCGCGCAAGGGCTGGCGCTGTACCGCCTCATCGGCCTCATCGCTGTTAACATAGGAACGGAACAACGCCAGCCGCTGCGGATCGTTGAGGGTGGTCTGCCATTCGCACTGGTAACTGTCCACTACCCGCGCCATTTCCTGTTCCAGCTCTTCGCCGATGCCAAGGCTATCGTGCAAAATCACTTCGCGCAGATACGCCACGCCGCCTTCCAGGTTATCCATCCAGGTACTGGTCCGCTGCAGGCGGTCGGCGGTACGAATATAAAACATCAGCAACCGATCGACGGTACGGATCAGGGTGGCGTCATCAAGGTCGCTGGCAAAGAGATCCGCGTGGCGCGGCTTCATCCCGCCATTGCCGCAGACGTACAGATTCCAGCCTTTTTCGGTGGCGATCACGCCGATGTCTTTACCCTGCGCTTCGGCGCACTCGCGGGTACAGCCGGAGACCGCCATTTTGATTTTATGCGGCGCGCGCAGTCCCTTATAGCGATGTTCGAGCGTGACCGCCAGCCCGGTCGAATCCTGCACCCCATAGCGGCACCAGGTCGAGCCGACGCAGGATTTTACCGTACGCAGCGATTTACCGTAGGCGTGTCCGGTCTCAAAACCCGCCGCCGTCAGTTCGCGCCAGATCTCCGGTAGTTGCTCCAGCCGCGCGCCGAACAGATCGATACGCTGCCCGCCGGTCACTTTGCTGTAGAGTTGGTATCGTTTGGCGATGTGGCCGATAGCGATAAGCCCGTCCGGGGTAACTTCGCCGGCGGCCATCCGCGGTACCACCGAGTAGGTGCCATCTTTCTGTATATTGGCGAAATAGCGATCGTTGGTGTCCTGCAGCGGCAGATGCGCCGGTTTCAGCAGATACTCGTTCCAGCAGGAGGCCAGTACCGACGCCACCAGCGGTTTACACACTTCGCAGCCGTGGCCCTGCCCGTAACGGCTAATAAGCTGATCGAAGGTATGGATGTGGTTGACCCGCACCAGATGATAGATCTCCTGCCGCGACCACGGAAAATGCTCGCAGATGTCTTTTTTAACCTCGACGCCCTGCTCGGCAAGCTGGTGCTCCATCACCTGTTTGACCAGCGCGCTGCAGCCGCCGCAGCCGGTCGCGGCTTTAGTACAGCTTTTGATGGCCGCCATATCGCCCGCCCCGGCGCTGACCGCCTGGCAAATATCGCCCTTGCTGACGTTATGGCAAGAGCAGATTTGCGCGCTATCCGGCAGCGCCGCCACGCCCAACGCTTTCGGCGCGGCGCCGTCCATCGCGGGGAGGATAAGGCTTTCCGGGCGCGACGGTAGCGCCATGCCGTTCAGCATCATCTGCAGCAGCGTCGCGTAGTCGCCGGCATCGCCAACCAGCACGCCGCCCAGCAGCGTTTTACCATCGGCGCTGACGACGATCTTTTTGTAGATCTGCCGCGGACCATCGGTCCATTGATAGCTCTGACAGCCCGGCGTACGTCCCTGGGCATCGCCGAAGGATGCCACGTCCACGCCGAGCAGCTTAAGCCTGGTGCTCATATCGGCGCCGCTAAAGCGGGCCTCCTCACCGGCCAACAGCGCCGCCGCGGTGCGAGCCATTTGATAGCCCGGCGCCACCAGGCCATAAATTTTGTTGTCCCACAGCGCACATTCGCCAATCGCTAATACATCGGCGTCCGAGGTACGGCAGTGGTCATCAATACCGATGCCGCCGCGTTCGCCAAGGACCAGCCCGGCGCTGCGCGCCAGCGCATCCTGTGGGCGGATCCCGGCGGAAAAGACCACCATGTCGGTCTGCAGCGTTCCCCCGTCGGCGAAGTTCAACTGCAGGCCGTCGGCGGTGCGCACTATCGCGGTCGTCGCTTTGCTGGTGTGCACGCCAACCGCCAGATCGCTAATTTTCTCGCGCAGCATCGCCGCGCCGCCGTTATCCAGCTGCACCGCCATCAGGTTGGCGGCGAATTCCACTACGTGCGTCTTGAGCCCCAACTGTTTTAACGCATTGGCGGCTTCCAGCCCCAACAGCCCGCCGCCGATCACCACCCCGCTCTGCGCGGTGGCGGCGCGGGCGGCGATGCGGTCGAGATCGTCAAGCGTACGATAGACGAAGCAGCCCTCTTCATCGTTACCGGGGATTGGCGGCACGAAGGGATATGAACCGGTCGCCAGCACCAGCTTATCCCAATGAGTTTCATGTCCGTGGGCATCGCGCACCATTCGCGCCTGGCGATCGATTTCCGCGATCGTTTCCCCCAGCCGCAGCTCAATGCCGTACTGGCTAAAAAAGTCCCCCTCCACCAGCGACAGCGACTCTGCGCTGCGCCCGGCGAAATATTCCGAAAGATGAACCCGGTCATAGGCGGCATAGCGCTCTTCGCCAAAGACCACGATACGGTACTGCTGGTGCAGGTTCCGGCTGACGCATTGCTCAAGGAAATGGTGGCCGACCATGCCGTGTCCGACCAGCACTAATACAGGTTTAGTCATCGTCATTATTCCTGCAGCCCGCGGCTGCGTTATAGAAGGGTCAAAAAGCCACTCCGCTGAAGGAAGCGTATCGCTGCCGAGCAGCGCGGTAAGCGGCGCTGCCTGCTGGCAGTCGCCCAGCAGCAGCACGCCGTGCAGCCGGCCGTCACGGAGCAGCAGGCGACGGTAGTGGCGATCGATGGGGTCCCAGCTGCTGTAAATTTGGTCCTGCTCGCCGGCCTGCTGTTCGCCGGCGCTAAACAGCTCGATGCCGGTGACTTTCAGCCGGGTGCCGCCGTCGTGCCAACTGAAGGCTTCTCCAGGCGTCCCGCACAGACGCTCAACTAACACGTCGGCCTGGCGCAGGCAGGGCGCCACCAGCCCCCAGGTTTGGCCGTCAATTTCACAACATTCACCGATGGCGCTGATCCCCGGCTGCGAGGTCGCCATCTGGCGGTCGACGATAATCCCCCGCTGACAGGCTACGCCGCTGCGCGCCGCCAGACGGATATCCGGCCGCACGCCGGTCGCCAACACCACCCGGCTGGCGGCAAAAGCGCGCCCGTCTTCCAGCCGCACTTGCTGCTCGTCAATGGCGGCAATACGGCTTTCCAGTACGCAGCGGATGCCGCGCGCCTCAAGCTGTTGTTTTAACTGTTCTGCGGCAAAAGCATCGGTAAGCGGCTCCATTAAGCCGCTGCCGCGATGCAGTAGCGTCACTTCGCCACCGTGACGGCGCAGCGCCGCCGCGGCCTCTACGCCCAGTACGCCGCCGCCGATCACCACCGCCGGGCCGGGGATCGCGAGGATGCCTTCGACATCCGCGAGGGTGCGAAAGGCGAACACCTGCGGGCGCGCAATGCCCGGCAGCGGCGGGATAAACGGCTGCGATCCGGTGGCGAACACCAGTTCATCCCACTCGAGCCAATCGCCGCCAACGCACAGCCTCCGCCGCGCGACGTCAACTTCGCTGACCGCCTCGCCAAGCCGTACGTGGATTGCGTGCTGCGCGTACCATTCCACCGGCAGCAGCTGGGTTTGCGCCGCCGTTTTTTCCCCGCCAAGCACCGGCGAGAGCTGAATGCGGTTATAGGCCGGCTGCGGTTCATCGCCGATAAGCGTGATGACAAAGCGCCCCTGAGCGCGCGCCGCCAGCTTCTCCGCCAGCCGGGTTGCCGCCATACCGTTGCCGATAATCACCAGTCGCCGCATCGTTCCGCCTTACGCCGCTTTCGGCTGCTTTTCGTAGAGGAAATGAAGGATCTGCTGGCGCAGATGGTGGTAGTGGTTATCTTCTGCAAGCTGGACTCGGTTACGCGGGCGCGGCAGATTGACGTCAAGGATCTCGCCGACCGTCGCCGCCGGACCATTGGTCATCATTAACACCCGGTCGGAAAGCAGTACCGCTTCATCGACATCGTGGGTGATCACCACGATGGTGGTATTTAGCTCCTGCTGGATATGCATTACCGCATCCTGCAGATGGGCGCGCGTGAGCGCATCCAGCGCGCCAAAGGGTTCATCAAGCAGCAATACCTTCGGCTTCATCGCCAGCGCGCGCGCGATGCCAACGCGCTGCTTCATACCGCCGGATATCTCCCCCGGCCGTTTGTGCAGCGCATGCCCCATCTGTACCCGCTGTAAATTGTGCTCGATCCACTCCCGGCGCTCCGCCTTGCTCATGGTGCGGCGAAACACCTGATCCACCGCCAGCGCCACGTTGTCAAAGCAGCTCAGCCACGGCAGCAGAGAGTGGTTCTGGAACACCACCGCCCGCTCCGGCCCCGGGCCGGAAATTTCGCGGTTATCGCACAGCAGCCCGCCTTCGCTGGGCTGGGTAATCCCGGCAATCAGGTTCAACAACGTGGATTTACCGCAGCCGGAGTGGCCAATCAGGCTAATGGTTTCCCCTTCGTAAATATCAAAAGAGACGTTTTGCAGCGCCAGGAACTCGCCGCTGGCGGTGTTAAAGCGTTGGCTGACGGCCTGCACCTGAATTAATGGTTTCATAGCGACTCCTTATTTTTCCTGCCAGCTAAAGCGACGGGCGAGCAGCATCAGCCCCTGTTCCAGTAACAGGCCGACGACGCCGATAATGACGATGGCGATGATGATGTTTTCCACGTTGAGGTTGTTCCACTCGTTCCAGATCCAGAAACCGATGCCCAATCCGCCGGTCAACATCTCGGCGGCGACGATCACCAGCCAGGCGATACCGATCGATAAACGTACGCCGGTTAATACCGCCGGCAGCACCGCAGGAAAGAGGATTTTGCGCATCACCGTCCATTCCGACAGCTGCAGCACGCGAGCCACGTTGAGATAGTCCTGCGGGATGCGTCTAACGCCTTCCGCGGTGTTGATGACCATCGGCCAGATAGAGCAGATAAAAATGGTCCAGCTGGAAGCCGGTTCCGCCTTCTGGAACAGCAGCAGGCCAATCGGCAACCACGCCAGCGGGCTCACCGGACGCAGCAGCGCGATGAGCGGATTAAACATTCGCGCGAAGAACAGCGAGCGGCCAATAAGAAAGCCCAGCGGAATACCGGCCAGCGCGGCTAAACCAAAGCCCACCGCTACCCGCTGTAGCGAGGCCAGCACGTTCCAGCCGATGCCCATATCGTTCGGTCCATCGCGGTAGAACGGGTCGGCAAACAGCGTCAGCGCCGAATCCAGGGTACTCAGCGGCGTCGGGAAGCCTTTAGCGCCGATCGCCGCCAGCTGCCAACCGAGCAACAGCAGGCCCAGACCGAGCAGCGGCGGCAGCAGACGCTGCAGCGTGACGTTCAGCCAGCGTCTGGCGGACGGCGTGGTTTTGCGCACCTGCAGCGGCGGCAGGACGATGATTTCGCCCGGCGCCGATGACGTCTGCGCGCGCGGCTGGGTGTTAATTGCTGGTTTCATCTCATGCCCCCTTACGTTGAATTGCGAAACTGCCGGCGTAGCCTTCCGGGTCGGCGCCATTCCACACTTTGCCGTCCAGCAGCGTGCTGCTGCGTAGCGTTTGCGTCGGCGCGGTGATGCCGCCAACGGCCTGAGCCGCCTCTTTCCACAGGTCGATACGGTTGATACGCTGCGCTACCGCCTGATAATCCGGCGCGCTTTTCAGTAGGCCCCAGCGGCGGAACTGGGTTAAGAACCACATGCCGTCGGAGAGCCACGGATAGCTGGCTTCACCCTGCTGGAAGAAACGCATCGGATGATCGTCATGCCAGCGTTTGCCGATGCCGTTGTCGTATTCGCCGAGCATGCGCCCGCTGAGATACTGTTCTTTGGTGTTGAGCCACGCCCGTCTGGCGAGGATCCGCGCGGTTTCGCGGGTATTGTCGGCAGAGGCTTCAATCCAGCGCTGGGCTTCCAGCAGCGCCGCCACCAGCGCTCTTGCGGTATTTGGGTAGCGCGCCACCCAATCGCTGCGCGCGCCGAGAATTTTTTCCGGATGATCCGGCCAGATCTGCTGGCTGGTTGCCGCCGTAAAGCCGATGCGATCGTTGATCGCCCGCGCGTTCCACGGTTCGCCGACGCAGAAACCGACCATATTGCCGATGCGCATATTCATCACCATTTGCGGCGGCGGCACGACCACCATGCGCACATCGGCGAAGGGGTCGATACCGGCGTTCGCCAGCCAGTAATAGAGCCACATCGCATGGGTGCCGGTAGGAAAGGTGTGGGCGAAGGTGTAGCTACCCGGCGCTTTTTGGTCGATCAGTCGCTTGAGCCCATGGCTATCGCTCACACCTTGCGCCTGCAGGTCGCTTGAGAGGGTGATCGCCTGACCGTTGCGATTCAGGGTCATCAGATTCGCCATCTGCTGCGGTTTGCTGGCAATACCAAGCTCAAGGCCATACAGCATGCCGTAGAGGATATGCGCCGCATCGAGTTCGCCGGCGACCAGCTTATCGCGCACCGCCGCCCAGCTGGCTTCCTTACTGGGCTGCAGGCTGATGCCATATTTTTTATCGAATCCTTTTAATGCCGCGATCGCCAGCGGCGCGCAGTCGGTCAGCGGGATGAATCCGACCCGCACGGTGGCCAACTCCGGTTTATCGGAACCCGCCGCCCACGCCGCCTGCATCACGCCGGGCAGCAGCATGGCGCCGCCCAGCGCCGCCCCGGCCTGCAAAAAACGCCGTCGTGAAATGAAAACTTTATCGCCCATAGCCGCTCCAGAACGCGCAAAAAAAAAGCGCCCGGCAGTGCTTTCGCACCGCAGGACGCCTTTATCCAGAGACCTTCAGACCGCCGTTGGCCCGTTGTCTCAAATTATTGATTCACTCAAGTTCAGTAATGCAAAGCGGATGCCAATTTGTTATTGCCCGCCAGCCGTCGTTTTCCCGCCTCGCCGCGCGGCTATTGCACCATCGTCAGGCAATGCCTGCCCGCTGATTGTGCATTCAGCCTGATGGCGAGTCCGGCAACAGGGCTTTCACCGTCAGCAGCGCGCGGGCGATTTCGACCATCCGCTGGTTCTTATCCATCGCCATTTTACGCAACGCCTGCCAGGCCTGTTCTTCCTGCATTCCCTGATGACTCATCAGCAGCGCTTTCGCTTTATCGATAACCTTACGTTCCTCAAACGCGGATTGCAGCGAAGCCAGTTGGCCGGAGAGTTGCTCAAGTTCCCACGCCTGCTGGCGTACCAGCGGCAGCAGTTGCTTATCCAGGCGCAGAGTCAGGCTATCGCCGGCCTCTTCTTCCGGCCACTGCCGCGGCGGCATATCGTCTTCACCACGTTCGAGCAGCTGCCGGGTAGCGTTAAGCAGGTCGGCAATTAGCTCCTCTTCCAGGCCGCGCATCTGCTCCAGCCGTTCAGTTTGCAGGCTAAACCAGCGCCGCGCCGCAGCGCCCTCATCCGCCGAAGGCTGGCGGGTACAGGCGATACGCCGCAGTTGCTCTATCTCGCGCCCGGCCTCACAACCCTGCAGCAGCTCAAGCGCCCGCGGCAGGCCGGAGAGCGCCTGAAAGCTGTCAAAACAGGGCTGCTGGCCATCGATACGGTCAACCAGCTGTTGACGGAGTTCGCCGCTAAATTCGCCTCGCGCGAAGCCCAACGCCCCCAGCGCGCGCTCCTGGCCCGCCAACTCCTTCCCCTGCATAAAGCTGTACAGCGCGACCATACGCCCGGCGATCTGCGGATCATCAATGCTGTCATTTAGCTGCGGCACAATATTCAACACATGGCGGATAATGCGGCTAAAGCGCTGAGTCGCCTCCTGCGCGTCCACCGCGCGGCCGCGCACCGCCGCACGCAGCGCCGGGAGCTGCGCCAGATACCACACCGCGCTGGCTATTCGCCAACACAGGGCGCTGCTGGCAGACTCCCGCGCCGGCTGTAGCGCTGCATGAAACGCGCTTAACCGCTCATCCACCAGCGCGCCCCCGGCCCGGCGCTCGGCATTATACAAGCGGCCATCGGAGGAGAGCCACATATTGGAGGCGCCGCGCTCGCACTGCAGCATATGGACCAGACCGCTGATTTCACTCGCCAGCGCCCCCTGCTGCGTTAGCTGGCGCAACTGCTGTTTTTGCAGCTGACGCGCATAATGAAACCAGCCGATTGCTTCAGGCGTCATGCCAGTCGTATTATTCATACCCCCTCCCGAATTACGTCTTTAGATTGAATTAAGCAATAACCGTGCCTTATAAAAGGAGTCTTTATGCAACGTATTGTGATTGTCGCCAACGGCGCCGCCTACGGTAGTGAATCTCTGTTTAATAGCCTGCGTCTGGCTATCGCCCTGCGCGAGCAGTCATCAGATCTCGATCTGAAGCTATTTTTAATGTCCGATGCGGTGACCGCCGGTCTGCGCGGGCAAAAGCCGGCGGAAGGCTACAACATTCAGCAGATGCTGGAGATCCTCACCGCGCAGAATGTGCCGGTGAAGCTGTGCAAGACCTGCACCGACGGCCGCGGGATCACCCATTTGCCGCTAGTGGATGGCGTAGAAGTGGGAACGCTGGTTGAGCTCGCGCAGTGGACGCTGGCGGCGGAGAAAGTGCTAACCTTCTGAGTTAGCCCCGTTGAGCGGGATTAAATGTTAATCTGGCGGCCTTTACTAATGCAAAAGTACGCCAGCTAAACGCTTTCAGGACGATTGTCATTTTTGTTTAATCGTTATCCATTTTGTT
>CABUCP010000019.1 GCA_902490055.1 uncultured Klebsiella sp.
TCAGCCGCTGAGTTATTACTGCATCGGCTACAGGCCCTCGACGTAGCATATATCTTTATTAATTCAGGCACGGATTATCCCCCGGTTATTGAAGCGTGGGCAAAAATGCGCGCCACGGGGCAAAAAGTACCTGAGCTGGTGATATGCCCCCATGAAAATGCCGCCATCGGCATGGCCCACGGCTATTATCTCGGTAGCGGGAAAGTCCAGGCCGTCATGGTTCACACCAACGTCGGCCTCGCCAATGCCGCCTGCGGCGTGATAAACCTTGCCAATAGCAATATACCGGTACTGATTTTTGGCGGGCGCACCCCGATTAGCGAACACTCTCACTTTGGATGCCGTAACACACCCATTGGCTATGGCCAGGAAATGCGCGATCAGGCCGCGCTAATTCGCGAATCCGTAAAATGGGATTTTGAATTAAGGCTCGCCGATCAGGTCGGCGAGCACGTCGATCGGGCATGGGCGATTGCCAGTTCGCTGCCTAAGGGACCGGTCTATCTGAGCTTACCCCGCGAACCGCTGTGCGAAACGTTCGCCATCGACGAAGCGGCGCTGCATGCCAGGCCGACACAGCAGCCCGTACGCTACGCGCCAACCCGTGCGGATATCATCAATGCAGCCGACGTAATAGCCGGCGCGAAGCAGCCGGTCATCTTTGCGCAGCGCGGCGCCCGTACGGCCGAGGGCTTTTCGCGGCTCAACACGCTGGTGAAGGAGTGGGCCATCCCGGTGGTGGAATACTGGGGCACTGAAGTCACGCTCGGCAGCGATAACCCTATGCTGGCCGGCAGCGATGCAAACAGCTGGCTCAGCGCAGCCGATGCGATCATCGTTATCGACTCTCAGGCGCCGTGGATTATCGCAGAAGCTTGCTATAGCGCTAGCTGTAAGGTCATCCAGATCGGCCCCGATCCGCTTTTCTCTCGTTATCCCGTACGCGGCTACCCAGCAGATATTAATCTGGCTGGTGAAACAGACGATGTTTTTGAGTTATTGCAGGAAGCGTTACAGCCGCTGCTAGCGGCAAGACAGCAGCAGGTGGCCGAACGTCAAAAGCGCGCGCTCAGCCTCATTCAGCAGGCGAAGAATAAGCGCGATGCTGTCCTCCATGCCGGCCAACAAGGGGCGATCGGTAAACCCTGGCTAAGCTACTGCCTGGGACATCTTGCCAACCAGCACCAGGGAAAAATCGTTTCCGAACTGACGACAATGCCACAGTTCGCGGGCCTGACCCAGGCGGATAGTTACTACCAGGAGGCGCTGGCCGGCGGACTTGGCGAAGCGTTACCCATCGCCTTAGGGCTGCAGCTCGCAAAACGGAATGATTTGATTATTGCCGCCGTTGGCGACGGCTCTTATCTTTTTGCCAATCCGGCGGTATGTCATCACATTGCGGAAGTCATGAAGCTGCCGATCCTGGTGGTTGTCGGCAACAATAGCGGCTGGGGAGCGGTCGCTGGCGGCACCAAAGCGCTCTATCCGGACGGCTATGCCGCCAAAATGGAAGCTATTCCGGCCACCGCGTTCTCGTCATCGCCCGATTTTTCCGCCATCGCCGCCTCCAGCCGCGCCGCCGCGTTGACGGTTTCGCTGGCGGAGGATCTTCCTGGCGTACTCGAAGAGGCGGTATCCATTATCCGCACCCGCCGACAAAGCGTGCTGGTCAACGTTGAGCTAGGACGTTAATCGCTGGAATCTTCCTTCACCAGCCGTTTTAAACCTGCTTCCCGGCATTATCCACATGCCCCAGCGCTTTTTCCGGGAAGCAGACATCACGCACGCGCCGTTTCAGTTCGGCCGCATCCGGAAAACCGCCGTCCTGCTTACGCTCCCAGATTTGTACCCCGTCAACGGTTACCACAAAAATGCCGCCGGTGCCGGGCGCCAGCGTCACCGAGGCGATATCGGTACTAAAGGTATGCAGGAGTTCCTGGGCCATCCAGCTGGCGCGCAACATCCAGTTGCATTGGGAACAGTAGGTTATGGTAATCGCCGCTTTATGAGTCATGTTGTGTTGCTCTCGTCCGAAGGAATGTAAACAAAATGCAGAATATACCCGTCATACTTCAAGTTGCATGTGCGTTGGCTTCCTCGCTCACCCCAGTCACTTACTTGAGTAAGCTCCTGGGGATTCTCTGCGTCGCCGCCTGCCTACAACTCGAACTATTTAGGGTATAGGTAATAATTTTGTTGCAAACGATAATGCCTATCATTAACATTCGCAATTAACAAATAAGGAGTACCACTGTCCGCCAGGGAAATAACGGACCAACCTGCACTCTGGAAGTAACGCGTGAGCCGATACTAATAATTATCAAGGCGTGGCTACAAATGTACAAATCGACTCAATCAGCAGCATGGTGTAAGAAAAGCCTGCTGGTGACTTCTTTGCTCGCAGCAATCGCGCAGAATGCCGCCATCGCGGCCGAAACGCAATCCAACAAGACCTCCAGCGACGCCGACAGCGCGGAGCAGATGGTGGTCACCGCCCCAGCGCCGCAGCTCAAGGCCGGCAGCGAGCACGCGGTGAGCGCGCAGGAGCTGCAGGATAAAGGCGCCAAAGACTTCGGTTCCATCATGCGTTACGAGCCGCTCATCAGCGCCACCGGCGCCAGCGGCGGTTCAGGCAATGGCAAAAGCGGCTTCGACCGCGGCGGCTATACCGGCTACAACATTCGTGGTCTCGAAAGCAATCGCGTCGGCATTGACGTTGACGGCATTGCCCAGCCAAGCGCCACCGGCCGCGGCTACGTTGGCCGTTCCGGCCTCAACACCTTTGGCATTGGCCGCGATTATATCGACCCCTATATGTACGGCAGCGTGGATATTCAGTCCGGCGCCACCTCAACGGAAACCGCCAACAGCTCAATCGGCGGCAACGTCTCCTTCCGCCCGAAATCGGCGGATGACTATCTGCGCCCGGGCAAAACCAGCGCCTTCGGCTACCAGAGCGGCTACGACTCTTCCGACCGCAGCTGGCACAACGGCGTCACCGTCGCCGGCGGCGATGAAACGCTGCGCGGCATTTTCGTCTACAGCCGCCGCGATGGCCAGGAAACCGAAAACAACAGCGGCACCGTCGACGCTTATCCGGCGAACTGGCACTCTGACGCGTTTATGGCCTCCGGCATCTGGCAGCCAAACGATGAACACAAGTTCACCAGCACCTTCGACTACTACCACAAGACCAACCACAGCCACTTCGACTCATGGGACTCCAGCGGCAATAGCGTGCTCGGCACCGCCAACCAAACCAACCAGACTCGGCGCTGGGGGCTGAGCCTGAAAGATGACTGGACGCCGATGAACGACTACATCGATAGCGTCTCAACCAAGGTGTACTACCAGCATACCGAGGCTCACGACTGGACCTGGATGCCGGATAGCGTCACCCGCAAAATGCAGACGGTCAATTCCGACTACGATACCGATACCTGGGGCTTGCAGACCGCGCTGGCGAAGAGCATCGGCCGCCACGACCTGAGCGCCGGTTTTAACGCCAGCACGACGAAAACCCAGCGCCCGTTTAGCCAGTCGCCGATCCCGAGCGTCTACAGCGAGATTATGCAGCCGGAAGCGGACAGCCGCAGCTACACCCTCGGCGGCTATGTTCAGGATAAGATCAACTTCGATCTCGATAGCCACAACTTCGCGATTATTCCGGGCGTGCGCGTGGTGCATCAATCCACCAAGCCGGAAGATCTGTCCGATCTTAGCGCCAACAGCAGCGTTCTGACCGAATCGTCGGTGGCGAATCTGTATGGTAAAAACAGCGATACCCAGGCGCTGCCGTCACTGACCTTCCAGTACGACATTACGCCGCGCCTGATGACCTATCTGCAATACCAGCGCGGCGCGCAGTTCCCGAACGCCAGCCAGCTGTATGGTTCGTGGAACCTGGGCTCCAGCTATGCCGGTAGCCAGCAGTATGCGCTTATCGGCAACAACGATCTGAAAACCGAGACCAGCGACAATATCGAATGGGGTATGAAGGGCGAAGTCACTGCAGGCATCACCGTACGTACCGCGCTGTTCTACAACAGCTACAAGAACTTCATCGCCTATACGCGCTATTCGCGTGCCAACAATCCGGGCCAGTTCGCCAACGTACCGTCGAACATTTACACCATTTATCAGGCGGAAAACCGCGATAAGGCCTATATCTACGGCGGCGAAATCAGCACTAAATTTAACTTCGGCACGTGGTTTGAGCAGGTGGATGGCCTCAGCGCCACCCTCGCCTACGGCTATAGCGAAGGGAAATCGAAATCCAGCTACTACGGCGATAAATACGTCGACCTTGATAGCGTCGCGCCAATGAAAGCGATCGTCGGCGTGGCGTGGGACGATCCGGCCAGGCGTTACGGGACAGCGCTCACCGCCACCTTCGTCAAGGGGAAACAGGCCACCGCCACCAGCCGCGAGAGCTATAACAACACCGGCTCCGCCATTGCCAATTCCAGTACCGAATACATGCGCGTACCGGGCTATGGCATGCTGGACTGGACCGCTTACTGGCAGGTGGCGAAAAACGTTCGCCTCAACGGCGGGGTATATAACATTACCGACCGTAAATACTGGGATTACCTGAGCAGCCGCAATATCGAGACCAGTACCAATCAGGATGCCAACGATAAAGCGCTGGCGGTGATGCCCGGAAGGACCTGGCAACTGGGCGTGAACATCGATTTCTGATCGCCCCAATAATAACAAACCTGCACCCCGGCCCGCAGGCCGGGATATTCATCGTAGAGAAGGATGTGAATTATGCAAAACGCACACGACGATCTGTGGCAGCGCTACCAGGCCACTAAAGCCAGCTCCACCGCCAAATACGCCCGCGACATCGCTGCCGAAATGGGGATTAGCGAAGCCGAACTGACCGCCGCGCGCGTCGGCCACGATGCGGTACGTCTGAGCGACGACGTACGGGCGATTATCGCCGCCCTCGAGAGCGTCGGCGAAACCAAGTGCATCTGCCGGAACGAATACGCGGTGCACGAGCAGGTCGGCGAATTTACCCATCAGCATCTGAGCGGCCACGCCGGGCTGGTGCTCAACCCGCGGGCGCTCGACCTGCGCCTGTTCCTCAGCCAGTGGGCGAGCGTTTTTCATCTCAGTGATAACGGCCGCCAGAGCATCCAGTTTTTCGACCCACACGGCGACGCGCTGCTGAAGGTTTACGCCACCGGGCAAACCGATATGGCGGCATGGCAAACGCTGGTGGCCGAATTCAGCAAGACGGCGCCCGCGGCGCTGGCCATTCGCCCGGCTGACAGCGTGAAATACGCCGACTCCGCCGACGGCGCGGCGCTGGAAAGCGAATGGCGCGCGATGACCGATGTGCACCAGTTCTTCGGCCTGCTGCGCAAACACAACCTTTCCCGTCAGCAGGCTTTCCGCCTGGTGAGCGACGATCTGGCCTGCCGCATCGACAGCGAGGCGCTGCCGGGGCTGCTGGAAACAGTTCGCCAGGACGGCAATGAAATTATGATTTTTGTCGGCAACCGCGGCTGTGTGCAGATCTTCACCGGCGTGCTGGAAAAACTGGCGCCGATGCGCGGCTGGATCAACATCTTCAATAGCGCCTTTACCCTGCATCTGCGCGAAGACAGCGTGGATGAAATTTGGGTCACCCGTAAGCCGACTTCCGATGGCCACGTCACCAGCGTCGAACTGTTTGCCAAAGACGGTACGCAAATCGCCCAGCTGTACGGCCAGCGCAGCGAAGGCCACCCGGAGCAAGAGCAGTGGCGCGCGCAGGTAGCGCGTCTGTGCGCGGAAGGGCAGCCGGCATGAAACGTTGGTTAATACTGCTTGCCGCATTGCCGCTGTTCGCCAGCGCGGCCGCCGACCGGGTAATCTCCCTCGGCGGCGACGTCACCGAAATTGTCTATGCGCTGAAGGCCGGGCAGCAACTGGTGGCGAAGGACAGTACCAGCACCTGGCCCGTCGCCGCGCAGAAGCTACCGGACGTCGGCTATCTGCGGCAGTTAAACGCCGAGGGGATCCTCTCCTTACGCCCGCAGCTGGTACTGGCCAGCGCGCAGGCGCAGCCGTCGCTGGTGCTGCAGAAAGTGCAGGATAGCAAGGTGACGGTCGTCAACGTGCCGGGCGGCGATAACCTTGCCGCCATCGATAACAAAATCGCCGTTATCGCCGAAGCATTAGGCAAAACCCCGGCGGGCGACGTACTGCGCCAGCAGATCCAGCAGCAGATAGCCGCCATTCCCACACAGCCTATCGCCAAACGGGTACTGTTTATCCTCAGCCACGGCGGGATGAATACCATGGTGGCCGGGCAGCACACCGCCGCCGATGGCGCGATTAGCGCCGCCGGGCTGCAAAACGCGATGCAGGGCTTTGACCATTATCGCGCGATGTCGCAGGAAGGGGTGGTCGCCAGCCTGGCGGATCTGGTGGTGATTTCCGCCGATGGTCTCAAGGGAATGGGCGGCGAAGCCGGGCTGTGGAAGCTGCCGGGCCTGGCGCAAACCCCGGCTGGCCGCCATAAACAGCTGCTGGTGATCGACGATATGGCTCTGCTTGGCTTCGGCCCGCGTACGCCGCAGGCAGTCCTTGAGCTGCGGAAAAAAGCGGAGCAGCTGCCCTGATGCGCTCCGCCCTCGCCCGCCATTTACTGCTGATGACGCTGCTGCTGATCGCGCTGACGCTGTTCGCCACCACCCTCGGCGCGATGCGATTGCCGCTGGTCAATCTGCTGCCCTCCGGCGATGAGATCCTACGCCATATCTGGCTGACGATCCGCCTGCCGCGGGTACTGCTGGCGCTGCTGGTCGGCGCCGCGCTGGCCCTGTCCGGCTGCGTGATGCAGGGGCTGTTCCGCAACCCGCTCGCCGACCCGGGGCTGCTGGGCATCAGCAGCGGCGCGGCGCTGGCGGTGGCCTGCTGGCTAGTGCTACCGCTGTCGGTACCGGCGCTTATCGCCCTGTATATGCCGATGCTGGCGGCGTTTATCGGCAGCCTGGCGGTGATGGTAGTGATTTTTATCCTCAGCCGCGCAGGCGACGGCTCGCTGTCGCGGCTGCTGCTGGTGGGGATTGCCATTAACGCATTATGCAGCGCGCTGGTCGGCGTGCTGGCCTGGCTAAGTAACGATGCTCAGTTACGTCAGCTGTCGCTGTGGGGGATGGGCAGCCTCGGCCAGGCCGAATGGCCAACGTTGCTGGTGGCGGCCAGCCTGATTATCCCGGCGGCGATCGCGGTGTGGTGGATGGCCTCCTGCCTCAACCTGCTGCAACTTGGCGATGAAGAGGCGCATTACCTCGGGGTCAACGTACGGGCGCTGCAGCGACTACTGCTGTTATGCAGCGCGGTACTGGTCGCCGCGGCGGTGGCGATAAGCGGCGTCATCGGCTTTATCGGCCTGGTAGTGCCGCATCTGATGCGGATGTGGCTCGGGCCGGACCATCGCGGGCTGATCCCCGGTTCGCTACTGGCGGGGGCGATTTTGCTGCTCATTGCCGATACCCTGGCGCGCACCATCGCCGCGCCGGCGGAGATGCCGGTGGGGCTGCTGACCAGCCTGCTTGGCGCGCCGTGGTTCCTGTGGCTGATATTTCGTCGGGAGAAACCAATCCATGAATAAAGACTATCGGGCGCAAGGGCTGTCGCTACGCCTCGGCCAACGTCAGGTGATTGACCAGGTTTCACTGACGCTGCGCGGCGGTGAAATGACCGCGCTAATCGGCCCTAACGGCGCGGGTAAATCGACTCTATTGCGGCTGCTAACCGGCTTTCTCACTCCGGACGGCGGCGAACGGGCACTGGAAGGCAAACCGCTGGAGCGCTGGTCGCCGCAGGCGCTATCGCGCCGCCGGGCGGTGATGCTGCAGCGCACTGAACTGCAGGCCGACTGGACGGTGGAAACGGTTATCGCCATGGGGCGATCGCCGTGGGAATTGACCGCCAGTCCGCAGATCCTCGATGAAGTGATGGCCGAAACCGGCTGCGAGCATCTGCGCGGCAGGCGCTACCCGTCGCTCTCCGGCGGCGAGCAGCAGCGGGTGCAGCTCGCCCGCAGCCTCGCCCAGCTGTGGCGCGACGGCGCGCCGCAAGGCTGGCTGTTTCTGGACGAACCCACCTCGGCGCTTGATCTCTACTATCAACAGCATCTGCTGCGCCTGCTCAAACGACTGACCGCGAGCGGCCAGCTGCATGTCTGCGTGGTGCTGCACGATCTCAACCTCGCCGCGCTGTGGGCCGACCGTATTTTGCTGCTGCACCGGGGTCAAGTGGTGGCGCAAGGTACGCCGCAGGAGGTTATCCAGCAGCCCATCATCAGCCGCTGGTACGGCGCGGATGTACGGATGGGCTTGCATCCGGAAAAAGCGATTCCACAGGTCTATCTGGCGCCCTGAACGTCACGCGCGGTCAGCTTAGCGTTTGACCGTGCTTCCATAACTGGAATCCAGGACGCAACGCCCACTTCGTTACTTTCCCTCAAATGCCTATCTCCGTTATCATGTCTTCTTCATGCGATAACGATGACAATAATAAAATCGTACTCCATTAAAAATCAGGGACCTGGATAACACCCTATGAGCACAATCGATAATTTAGACGCCCACACCCCGATGATGCAGCAGTATCTGAAGCTGAAGGCTCAGCATCCGGAGATCCTGCTGTTTTACCGGATGGGCGACTTTTACGAGCTGTTTTATGACGACGCGAAACGCGCGTCGCAGTTGCTCGATATCTCGCTAACCAAACGCGGCGCTTCCGCGGGCGAACCTATTCCGATGGCCGGCATCCCCCACCACGCGGTGGAAAACTATCTCGCGAAGCTGGTAAACCAGGGCGAGTCGGTCGCTATTTGCGAACAGATAGGCGATCCGGCCACCACCAAAGGGCCGGTTGAACGTAAAGTGGTACGTATCGTCACGCCAGGCACTATCAGCGATGAAGCATTGCTGCAGGAGCGCCAGGACAACCTGCTGGCCGCCATCTGGCAGGACAGCAAGGGCTTCGGCTACGCGACGCTGGATATCAGCTCCGGGCGCTTTCGCCTGAGCGAACCGGCCGACCGCGAAACCATGGCGGCGGAGCTGCAGCGCACCAATCCGGCGGAACTGCTGTATGCGGAAGATTTTGCCGAATCTTCGCTGATCGAAGGCCGCCGCGGCCTGCGTCGCCGCCCGCTGTGGGAGTTCGAAATCGACACCGCGCGCCAGCAGCTTAACCTGCAGTTCGGCACCCGCGATCTGGTCGGCTTCGGCGTGGAAAACGCCCCGCGCGGCCTGTGCGCCGCCGGCTGTCTGCTGCAGTACGTCAAAGATACCCAACGTACTTCGCTGCCGCATATCCGTTCCATCACCATGGAACGCCAGCAGGACAGCATCATTATGGATGCCGCCACCCGCCGCAATCTGGAGATCACCCAGAATCTCGCCGGCGGCGTCGACAACACCCTGGCCTCGGTGCTCGACTGCACGGTCACGCCGATGGGGAGCCGCATGCTCAAACGCTGGCTGCATATGCCGGTACGCGACACCGCCGTGCTGGTTGAACGCCAGCAGACCATCGGCGCGCTGCAGGAACGCTATACCGAACTGCAGCCGGTTCTGCGCCAGGTCGGCGACCTCGAACGTATTCTGGCGCGCCTGGCGCTACGTACCGCCCGCCCGCGTGATTTAGCCCGCATGCGCCACGCCTTCCAGCAGCTACCGCTGCTGCGCGAGCTGTTGGCCGACGTTGACTGCCAGCCGGTGCAGCAGTTGCGCGAGAAAATGGGCGAGTTCACCGAGCTCCGCGAACTGCTGGAGCGTGCGGTGATCGACGCGCCGCCGGTGCTGGTGCGCGACGGCGGCGTGATTGCGCCGGGCTATAACGCTGAGCTTGATGAGTGGCGGGCGCTGGCCGATGGCGCGACCGATTATCTCGACAAACTGGAAATTCGCGAACGCGAGCGTCTGGGTCTCGATACCCTGAAGGTCGGCTACAACGCCGTTCACGGCTACTACATCCAGATCAGCCGCGGCCAGAGCCAGCATGCGCCGATTCACTACGTGCGCCGCCAGACGCTGAAAAACGCCGAGCGTTACATTATTCCGGAACTGAAGGAGTACGAAGATAAGGTTCTGACGTCCAAAGGCAAGGCGCTGGCGCTGGAGAAACAACTCTATGAGCAGCTGTTCGACATGCTGCTGCCGCATCTGGCCGACCTGCAGGCCAGCGCCAGCGCGCTGGCCGAGCTCGACGTGCTGGTGAATCTCGCGGAACGCGCAGAGACCCTCAACTACTGCTGCCCAACGTTTATCGATAAGCCAGGCATCCGCATCACCGAAGGCCGCCACCCGGTCGTCGAGCAAGTGCTGAAAGAGCCGTTTATCGCCAACCCGCTGCAGCTGGCGCCGCAGCGCCGCATGCTGATCATCACCGGCCCGAATATGGGCGGTAAAAGCACCTATATGCGTCAGACCGCGCTGATTGCGCTGCTGGCCTATATCGGTAGCTACGTGCCGGCGCAAAAGGTGGAGATCGGCCCGATTGACCGTATCTTTACCCGCGTCGGCGCGGCGGACGATCTGGCGAGCGGCCGTTCAACCTTCATGGTTGAGATGACCGAAACCGCCAATATTCTGCACAACGCCACCGAGCACAGCCTGGTGCTGATGGACGAAATTGGCCGCGGCACCTCCACCTACGACGGTCTGTCGCTGGCATGGGCTTGCGCGGAAAATCTGGCCAATAAAATTAAAGCGCTTACGCTCTTCGCTACCCACTACTTCGAGCTCACCCAGTTGCCGGAGAAAATGGAAGGCGTGGCCAACGTGCACCTCGATGCGCTGGAGCACGGCGATACCATCGCCTTCATGCACAGCGTGCAGGACGGCGCGGCCAGCAAGAGCTATGGCCTGGCGGTCGCCGCGCTGGCAGGGGTGCCGAAAGAGGTGATCAAGCGCGCGCGACAGAAACTGCGCGAGCTGGAGAGCATTTCGCCCAACGCCGCCGCGACGCAGGTCGATGGCACACAGATGTCACTACTGAATGCGCCGGAAGAAACCTCGCCGGCGCTGGAAGCACTGGAGAATCTTGACCCGGACTCGCTAAGCCCGCGTCAGGCGCTGGAGTGGATCTACCGCCTGAAAAGCCTGGCGTAATTAACCGTTAAATGGCAAAAAGCCTGGCGTTATCGTCAGGCTTTTTCGTTTTTAGCATCAGTTATATTGCAGGGTGATGGTCCCGGTGGCATTAGCGGTGCCGGGAGTAATCGTCGTCCCTATTTTGTGATAGTTAGCCCGGAAGGTCAGCGTTTCATTGGCGGAAGCGCCGCCTGGATTGGTTGAGTCAGCGTAAGTGTTGGCCGTACCGGTATCCCCGGAAAAGGGCGTGGTGCCATCGGCATCCGTACCTTCCGACCAGGTCGACGTATCGCTGCGCCTTGAATTAAAGACCGGTACCGTCTGACCGGCGCTCATCAACACATAGAAGCCGCCATTAGGCAGTTTTCTCTCCAGCTGCACGCCCACCCCCGTCGCCGTACTCCCATCGCCATTATCGGACAGCGCGATAGTCGTGTTATCACCTGACACCGTCGCGGCGTTCATAGTCATTGAGACATTGCTCCCCGGCTCGCAGGTCAAATTGATGTTTTTTTCCGGCCCGGAATAGACGTAACCGGTACTGTCGAATGCCGAGACTTCAACATTGCCCATCGGGAAAGTAAGGCTCGCCACATCCGCCGTACAGCCCATCGCATGCACTTCGACCGTGGTGGTCGACAGCGTCAGCGTGGAGGCAATGTCGCCATCGCTGCTATCAATGCTTTGCGTTTCGCGATAATCGACCCGCGCCAGCGGGCTCGGTACGTTAAACGTGCCGCTGGTTATCGGCCCGCCGGTGGCGATAATCTGCACCCGATAAGCGGAGTTGTTGAGAGTATGATCAGAACCAGCACCCGCATCGTGTTCCTGCCAACTGTTATCAATCGCCCGTTCGTCATCAAACGGGCCCGCCTGGTTAATGGTATAGACGCGAATACCGAGCCCGGTAGCGGTTGAGGCATTAGTCAACGGATAGACATTATCCTGCAGCGGACTGGCGGTGGTTAACGCGCCGGCGTAATGAAAACCAACGTAATAGGTCCCCGCACAGTTTTTGATAGTCGTGGTGCCGCCGGACATATAGCCGGAGTCATAAAGGACTTCGCCCGGCGCATAGCTTTTACTGGAGACCAGTAGCTGCTGCGGCATCGCGACATAAGATTGCGACGGAGTGTCGTCGGTACGATGACAGGTAGCCTCGGCGGACAGCGGAAGCAGCCCCAGCAATAACAGCATGACATATAAATAGTTAGACACGTCTTCGGCCTTTATTGAGTACTTAGTTATAGATAACGTTCAGGGTGACTGCGCTGCTGAAGGCGCCGGGCGTCGGCGCGCCGTGTGGGGAATACATCCGCGCTTCAAAGGTCATTGCGCCAGCCTGGTCTGTAATCGTGACCGGATAACTCGCGCCGTTGGCCAGCGCAACGCCGCTAACCGGGTGATCGGCATCGCGAATAAACAGCTGCAGCCCGACGTCGGTCGTCCCCCCGGCTTCCGCCGCCACCTGATTGGCGTAAATAACTGAAGCATAGGTTGCATCTTCAGCATAAGGGGTACCGGAAAAGGTTACCGTCGCCTGACTTAACCCGGCAGTGCAGTTGTCAAAAGCGATGGTCACAGGCGTATTCGCGGTGTTGCCCCCGGCAACCGCAAAATCTTTCCAGTAGTATTCCCCCAAATTCACCGCTTCCGGCTTGGTAACATTGCACGAGCCTTCTACGATGTTGCCGGTGACCTGGAAATTGATCACATCCTGAGTGTTATAAGCCAGCGCCGGCGGCAATCCGGCAACGAAAAGCAGGCCCATTGCCGCCATGCGCCGACCACGCGCAAAATGAAAGAGTGTCATGAATTTTCCCCTGAGATGGGATGACATACCCCGTTGATAAACAGAATATCGGCCTGCGATTTTGCCCCGGCCAGCGAGTAGTCGACGGCGCACTGCTTGTTCGCCCCTTCGCCCCATTTGACCGTTAACCGCCCGGTATCGGCGAGGCCGACCAGATACACTTCACCGCCATCGCCTACGATGCTGCTGCGGGTGTCATCCGAGTCATCGCTGGTTTGCGTGACCACCGCGCCAAACGGTACCGGCTTACCGTTGAAGGCCAACGTCATCATCGCCTTCCGGCCAATCCAGGTGTTGTACTTCACGCGGACCACCGCGCCTTTGGTCGGCACCACGGTTTTGGCGACGTTATCGATAGCCGCCGTGGAATCGCTGGCCTCCACCGTATTGAGTGAAATCTGGTTGCTATGGTACGGGCGTACGTAAGGCACGATCGCGTTGCCAAAGTAGTCGGTATGGATGTTGGTCTGGCCATTAACCGGCATCCCGGAAACGCCCGGCGTCTCCACCAGCGCCACGCTGTCATTGAGTTGACGCGCCAGGGTGATGCCGTCGCTATGCAGCACCATGCCGCCGCGCAGGCTGTAGTTCAGGCGGCGGCTGTAATCGTCATAGCTGTAGCCGGCTGAAACATCGGCATAGGAACTTTGGTAACCGACGGTGACGTTGCCATTGGTCGCTTGTGAATCGGCGTTATAGCCTTCCGAGACCTGCCAGTTGAGCTGATTTTGTTGCATCGCAGTGCCGGAAATGCCGATGTTATGCGTGGTATCGCCGTTTTTGCTGCTGTTCATCGCATAGTTCGCTGAAATCGACTGCGCCGCTTCGCTGTTGCTGAAGGCGCTGAACGGTACGCTCAGGTTAAGCGAGAAGACATTATCATCATCGTATTCATCAGAATCGTTGCCGTAGCCGCCGTTAACGTTTTTGGTGTGCGCGTAGTTGAGCGAGTACGATACCGGCCCCAGCGTGCTGCTGAAACCAAGGTTCATCGAATCGGCGTGCTGGCTGTTCCAGTAGGATGCGTCATACATAGTCAGGGACAGCGTGCCGATCGGCAGGGTTTGCGAGATAGTGACGTCAAAGCGGTTGCGCTCACGGCCATTATCAATAGTGCTGTTACCCGGATCCCAGTCGTTAAGGAAATCCTGGAACGACAGGTAGCCGCGGGTCGAGAATTTATAACCGGCCACGGCAATATCGGTGTTGGTCTGCTGCAGCGTTTTGCTGTAGCGCACGCGGTACGACTGGCCGCTGTGGTGTTCCATCTGGCGCATATTGTCCGGCTGCGGAACATCCGCCCACGACTGTGAAATATCAAAAGAGAGCGCCCCGGCGCTGCCGAGGTTAAAACCGGTACCGGCAATCAGGTTGGAATATTTGTCTTCCGCCTGGATATAGCCGCCGTACAGGGTCACGCCCTTGCCGACGCCCCAGGCCGCCGAGCCCTGGAGAAAGTTAAAGTCTTCCGCGCGCGAGTCCGAACCGTCCTGGCGAGTTTTCCCCGCCACCAGGCCATACTGCACCTGCCCTTCGCGCTGCAGTACCGGCAGCGTAGCGTAAGGCACAATGAAACTGCTTTGCGAACCGTCAGACTCTTTGATAACGACCCGCAGATCGCCGGAGCTACCGGTCGGATACATATCGCTGAATTCGAATGGCCCCGGCGGCACCGTGGCCTTATAGATGCTGTGGCCATTTTGATAGACCGTCACTTCAGCGTTGCTGCGGGCAATACCGCGGATCACCGGGGCGAAGCCCTGCATGCTGTCGGGTTTCATATCGTTATCAGAATACATCTGCACCCCGGTAAAACCGACGCTATCAAACACGCCGCCGCGGGTGGTTCCCTGCCCCATCACCAGTTGGCTTTTTAGCGCCTTAATATCGCGGGAGACGTAGGTATAGACAGAATCCCACTCATTCTCAGTTTCAGAATGGCTATAGGTGGAGTAGTTACGTAAACGCCAGGCCCCCAGGTTCAGCCCCGGCTGCAGGCTGACAAACTGGTTGCTGCTGTCCGTACCGTTACGATGATGCAAATCCTGTTGGCCGGAGACGCTGTAGTTAAGCAAACCGGCGGTAATACCTTCATCCCAACGATCCGGCGAAACGTAGCCGCGCGCGGTGTTGAACAGAGCCACCTGTGGGATAGTCAGATCGAAGCGCTGCTTAGCCAGATCGACTTTCTCATCGACGCCGGGGATCGTGTACAGATCCACGCATTCGCTGGCCTTATCATGCTGGCTAAAGTAGTTATCTACACGCACGTTCCAGGCTTTCAGCTGGGTTACATTAAGGCATGCCCCCACGCTTTGCGCCGAAGAAGCGCTTGTCAACTGGCGAAAAGAGAGAGTTTTGCTATCGACCAGGCTGCCGTTGATATAAATATCAACGTTGTAGTCGCCAGGCGGCACCTCATCTTTGGCAAACAGACTGAGATCCATTGCTGGCGCTTCTGCGCTGTCCGTTTCCAAAAGATGAGGGTTGAAATGTTCC
>CABUCP010000020.1 GCA_902490055.1 uncultured Klebsiella sp.
CCGCTTTCAGGCACTGTGCTTTATTAACGTTCAGCCTAAAGAGTCTATATTTATCGATGCGCTAATAAATAAGGGTACGGAGAATACCATGACCACAACCAAGCAACCCGGATTCGCACCTGCAGCCTCGCCGCACGCCTCTACCGCCGTCCATACGCCGGAAGAGCACATTACCGCCGGAGAAACCTCGATCCCATCGCAGGGCGAGAATATGCCGGCCTATCACGCCCGCCCGAAAAACGCCGACGGCCCGCTGCCGATCGTTATCGTGGTACAGGAAATTTTCGGCGTGCATGAACATATTCGCGATCTCTGCCGCCGCCTGGCGCAAGAGGGCTATCTGGCCATCGCCCCAGAGCTCTACTTCCGCCAGGGCGATCCTAATGAGTACAACGATATTCCCACCCTGTTTAAAGAGCTGGTCACTAAAGTGCCAGACGCGCAGGTACTGGCGGATCTCGACCATGTCGCCAGTTGGGCGGCGCGCCACGGCGGCGATGCTCATCGGCTGCTGATCACCGGTTTCTGCTGGGGCGGGCGCATTACCTGGCTGTATGCCGCGCATAACCCGCAGTTGAAGGCAGGCGTCGCCTGGTATGGCAAACTGGTGGGTGAAAAATCGCTGAATTCGCCGAAGTATCCGGTAGATATCGCCGTCGATCTCAACGCGCCGGTGCTTGGCCTGTACGGCGCTAAAGACGCCAGCATTCCACAGGATAGCGTCGAGACCATGCGCCAGGCGCTGCGAGCGGCCAACGCTAATGCCGAGATCGTGGTGTATCCCGAGGCCGATCACGCTTTTAACGCCGACTATCGCGCCAGCTATCACGAAGAGTCAGCCAAAGACGGCTGGCAGCGGATGCTGGCCTGGTTTGCGCAGTACGGCGGTAAAAAAGGCTAACCCGCCTGATGCATGAAAAAGAGGAGGCCATGGCCTCCTCTGTTGTTTTCCGCGTCGCTATCAGGCGGATTCGCGCAGATTCTGCGCCGCTTGCACCATATTCGCCAACGCGGCGCGAGTTTCCGGCCAGCCGCGGGTTTTCAGGCCGCAGTCCGGGTTAACCCACAGACGCTCCGCCGGGATACGCTGGGCGGCTTTCTCCAGCAGCGCTTCAATCCATTCCACGCTCGGTACGTTTGGCGAGTGGATATCGTACACGCCAGGGCCAATTTCGTTCGGGTACTCGAACTCTTCGAACGATTCCAGCAGTTCCATGTCGGAACGCGAGGTTTCAATGGTGATCACATCGGCATCCAGCGCAGCGATGGAGTCCATGATGTCATTGAACTCGCAATAACACATGTGGGTATGGATCTGAGTGTCATCCTTAGCAACCGCCGCGTTGATGCGGAAGGCCTCGACGCCCCACTGCAGATAAGCATCCCAATCGCTGCGTTTTAGCGGCAGCCCTTCGCGCAGCGCCGGTTCATCAATCTGGATGATGCCGATTCCCGCCGCTTCCAGATCCGCGACTTCATCGCGCAGCGCCAGCGCAATCTGCTTCGCGATGGTTTCACGGCTGACGTCTTCGCGCGGGAAGGACCAGCACAGGATGGTCACCGGACCGGTTAACATACCTTTTACCGGCTTGTCGGTGAGAGACTGCGCATACTTCGCCCATTCAACGGTAATCGCTTGCGGGCGACTGACATCGCCAATAACAACCGGCGGCTTCACGCAGCGGGAACCGTAGCTCTGCACCCAGCCATTTTGTGTGAAGATGAAACCGTCCAGATGCTCGCCGAAGTACTCCACCATGTCATTACGCTCGGCTTCACCGTGCACCAGCACGTCTAAACCTAAACGCTCCTGCTCGACGATCGCCTGCTTGATATGTTCCGCAATACCGATCCGGTAATTGTTGGCGTCGAGATTACCCTTCTTGAAATCCAGACGCAGACCGCGAATTTCGGTCGTTTGCGGGAAGGAACCGATCGTCGTTGTCGGCCATGCCGGTAGGTTAAAACGGTTACGCTGCGCCTGCGCGCGCTCGGCATAAGGACTGGCGCGCTGGCTATCCTGCGCGGCGATCGCCGCCAGCCGTTTTTCCACCGCCGCGTTGTGTACGCGGGTAGAATGACGGCGGGCCTGGATTGGCGCGCTCCACGCTTCGATCGCGGCAGTATCGCCGCTGTTCAGCGCATCGCGCAGCAGCGCCAGCTCGCCGCACTTCTGCAGGGCGAAAGCGAACCAGCTCTTCACCTCTGCATCGAGACGGGTCTCTACGCTCAGATCGATCGGACTATGCAACAGCGAGCAGGATGAAGCGATCCACAGCGCACGTTTACCGACGATCGCTTTAATTTGCGCATATTTTTCCGTTAAATCGGCACGCCAGACGTTGCGGCCGTTGATCAGACCCGCAGACAACAGCCAGCCGGCCGGCAGACGTTTATGCAGTTCGACAACATCATCTTTGCCGTGAACCAGATCGACGTGCAGCCCCTGCACCGGCAGCGCGGTGATGGTGTCGATGTTGGCGCTGATCCCTTCAAAATAGGTCGTCAGCAGCAGTTTGACCTGACCCTGCAAGGCGTCATAAGCCGGTTTAAAGGCCTCGAGCCACGCTTGCGGCAATTCCAGCACCAGCGCCGGTTCATCAATCTGCACCCACTCGATGCCGCGCTTCGCTAGTTCGGCCAGTACCTGCTGATAAACAGGCAGGATGTCGTTGAGCAGGCTGAGGCGGTCAAACTGTTCGCCTTTTACTTTGCCCAGCCACAGATAGGTTACCGGCCCCAGCAGCACTGGCTTAACCTTGTGGCCCAGCGCCAGCGCTTCGTCCACTTCATCGAGCAGTTGGGTCCAGGTCAGCTTGAACTGCTGGCCTTGCACAAATTCCGGCACCATGTAGTGGTAGTTGGTGTTGAACCACTTAGTCATTTCCGCCGCGGCGGCCGGTTCACCGGTTGGCGCACGGCCGCGACCAATGCGGAACAGGGTATCGATATCGATGGAGCCGTCTTTGTTCTGATGACGAGCCGGCACGTTGCCCAAAAGCAAGCTGGTAGTCAGAACATGGTCGTACCAGGCGAAATCGCCAACCGGTAGCAGATCAACGCCCGCTTGTTTCTGCTGCTCCCAATGGCGGGCGCGCAGCTCACGGCCTACCGCTAGCAGCTCTTCACGCGTGGCGTTACCCGCCCAGTAGCTCTCTTGCGCTTTTTTCAGCTCGCGGCGAAGACCAACGCGAGGAAAACCGAGGGTGTGATTGATAATGGTCATGTGTTCTTCCTCTAATTAATTATTAATCCAAAGGATTTTGTATTTAGGGAAGGCGGCAAGTTTGCTCATCCCCAGGAGCTTACTGAAGTAAGTGACTGGGGTGAGCGAACGCAGCCAACGCACCATAAATTCAAAAGACGAAGGATTTTAGCCATCCAGATGTTTACACATCCATAATTGGCGGTTACTGTATATTCCTCAAGCGCAAATTATTCATGCCGAAGTGAAGGACATTCATGATCGAGATTAAACACCTGAAAACGCTACAGGCGTTACGGAACAGCGGCTCGCTGGCGGGCGCGGCGGCAGCCCTGCATCAAACCCAGTCAGCCCTGTCCCACCAGTTCAGCGATCTGGAACAGCGCCTTGGCTTCCGGCTGTTTGTGCGTAAAAGCCAGCCGCTGCGCTTCACGCCGCAGGGGGAAATTCTGCTGCAGTTGGCCAACCAAGTGCTGCCGCAGATCGCCCGCGCGCTGCAGGACTGTAATGAACCACAGCAAACCCGTCTGCGGCTGGCGATTGAGTGCCATAGCTGCATTCAATGGCTGACCCCGGCGCTGGAGAGCTTTCGCGCCCGCTGGCCGCTGGTGGAAGTTGATTTTCAGTCCGGCGTCACCTTTGATCCTCAGCCTGCCCTGCAGCAGGGCGAGCTGGATCTGGTGATGACCTCAGACATCCTGCCGCGTAGCGGCCTGCACTATTCGCCGATGTTTGACTATGAAGTTCGCCTGGTGCTGGCGCCGGAACATCCGTTGGCGGCGAAGACGCGCATCTCCCCGGAGGATCTGGCCTCGGAAACGCTATTGATTTATCCGGTACAGCGCGGGCGGCTGGATATCTGGCGCCACTTCCTGCAGCCGGCGGGGATCAGCCCGCAGTTGAAAAGCGTCGATAATACGCTGCTGCTGATTCAAATGGTTGCCGCGCGGATGGGCATTGCCGCCCTGCCGCATTGGGTGGTAGAAAGTTTTGAACGCCAGGGTTTGATTGTCACCAAAACCCTGGGTGAGGGACTATGGAGCCGGCTGTATGCCGCGGTGCGCGATGGCGAGCAGCGTCAGCCGGTGACTGACGCGTTTATTCGCTCAGCGCGGAACCACGCTTGCGATCATTTGCCGTTTGTGCGGAGTGCGGAGCGACCCAGCGGCGATGGACCCATAGCGAAGCCAGGATTACCAGCGCGCCAATAATAAAGCTCGGCCAGTGGGGCTGCTCCTGCCAGATGGCCAGATTAACCAGCAGCCCGGCGGGGACATGGACGTTATTCATGATTCCCAGCGTACCGGCATCCACCTGCGTCGCGCCGTAGTTCCACATGAAGTAGCCCAAACCGGAAGCGACAACCCCCAGCCAAATCAGAATACCCCACTGCAGGCCGGTGGTCGGTAGCCTCTGCGGATTGCCCAACATAAACCACGCAGCGACCGCCACAAGGAACGCGCCGGCGTAGAACCATGCAAAGGCATTGTGCTGCGGCATCGGGCGCACTTCCATCAGGCGTTTGTAGCCCACCATGCCGATGGCAAAACAGATGTTCGACAGCTGCACCAACAGTAACCCGGTCCAGAAATGATCGCTGACTTTGTCATAGCGAATAATCGCCGCCCCCACTACCGCTAATCCAGCGCTGAGCAGATAACCCCAGCGAAGCTTACGTCCGCTCAGCAGATCGTAAATCAGCGTGATGTACAGCGGAGTAAAGACGGTAAACAGCAGGAACTCCGAGACCGTCAGGTAGAGATAGGCGCGGAAAGCCAACAAATACATAATGCCAAGCTGCATCGCCCCCACCAGCATATAAAGCACGATGGTGCGTGGCGACTGACCGCGCGTACGCAGGAAAGGCAAGAACACCAGCGCCGCCAGGCCCACGCGCATCAGCACGGAGAAATAGCTATCGACGCTACCGGCAAGGTATTCGCCAATCAGGCTAAAAGAAAAGGCCCACAGGATAGTGGTGATAATTAATAGCGCCACAATGGTCATCTCATTGGATAAAGAACACGCATTGTAGCGGAGAGCGAGGTTGACGACTGGCCAGTTATTAGTCAGTCGTCAATCTTGATCAATCGAGGTACAGCTTACGCAGATAGTGCGGTACGGCATCATCGGCATTGCTGCCGATCACTTCCAGCTCCGGATGCAAATCCTTCAGCCGCTGATGGGCGTTAGCCATAATGCAGCCTTTGCCGGCCATCGACAGCATCTCGGCGTCGTTCATGCCATCGCCAAAAGCAATGCAATCTTTGAGGCTGTGACCCAGCATTTTCGCCACCGCCTCCAGCGCATGTCCCTTCGAAACACCGCCAGCCATCACTTCAAGGCAGGTCAGCGTGGAGAAACTCACGTTAACGCGATCGCCCCAGCGCGCGTTGATCGCCTGCTCCAGCGGCAGCAAATGTTCATGGTCTTCACAGGTGAAGAAGACCTTGCTCACGCCATCGGCATCCAGCTCGCCCGGTTCATAAAGTTTGTAGTTAAACACCGCTTCTTTGAAAAAGCGCATCTCTTCCGGACGGTGGCGGTTCATAAACCATTCATCTTCACGATAAACGTTGGTCACAATCTTCGCGTCGTGACGCACCATCTCAAACAGATCGTTGGCGATATCGCGGTCGAGGTTATGGGCGAAAATTTGCTGGCCTTCGCTATCGTGCACGCGGGCGCCGTTAGAGGTGATCATGTACGACTTGATACCGAGATTATCGCGGATCTGCCCAACGTCGATGTAGTGGCGGCCGGTGGCGAAAACAAAATTGATCCCGCGCGCGGTGAGCAGCTTCAGCGTCTCTTTGGCATATGGGGTCAGGAAATGGTCGGGGGAAAGCAGCGTGCCATCTAAATCAGACGCAACAACCTGGTACATAAAAAATTTAACCTCTAAGCAGGGCGACGAGATGTATCGTCGGATTAAGTATGTCGATTAAAAAACTCGACGATGACATTTAGCGCGACTGAGCGCATAGCGTCCTTTTCGAAAAGGATCTCATGATATGCCCCTTCTATGACGAGCGGCTTATCGCCTTCACAAGGGTGCCCGGCGGCGGCGCGCAATTCACAATAGCGGTCGTGCATCAGGTTATCGACCACCCGTTCATCTTGCGCCTGAATGAGCAGCGTCGGGGTCGTGTCTTGCTCGACGCCGGTTAATATCTCTTCACCGGCGAGGATACCTTCGCGCACCCAGTGATAAGTCGGCCCGCCGACGCGTAGCCGCGGATCGTCAGCATAAAAGCGCAGATTGCGGCGGTAGCGCTGGCGGCTGTGGGTCAGCACGTTGAGCGAAAACGGCAGCGCTCGCCAGCGGCCGGTACCGATAGCATACTCTTCGCGAATGCGCTGATGGCCCTCAGCCCAGTCGAGAATATGGCGCACCATCCAGTCCGGTAAACGCATGATGATGCCGAACATCGGCGCGCATAAAGCGATGGCGTCGCAATGCTGTCGGTGGCGCTGCAAAAACAGCGTGGCGATCGCCCCGCCCATCGAGTGAGCGAGAATAAAACGTTTACGCCAGTGGCCGGGGATCACTTCCTGCTGCCAAAGCGCCGCCAGATCGTCAACATAATCGCTAAAACGCACAACGTGACCGCGGTGGGTATCGGACAGCAGTCGGCCCGAACGGCCCTGACCGCGGTGATCGATAATCATCACGTCAAAGCCGCTGTGGAACAGATCGTAGGCCAGTTCGGCATACTTCACGTAGCTTTCGATGCGCCCGGGGCAAATGACCACCAGCCGGTCGTTATTTGCGGCACAAAAGCGCACAAAGCGTACCGGAACTTTATCGACGCCCGTAAATTCAGCTTCTTCCCGCTGATGCCAGAAATCCGTCAGCGGCCCCATGGTAAAGGCCGCAAACGCGTTTTCTCGTGTGTCCCAGTCCTTTTGCTGCCCAAACATCGGGTTTACACCCCTGTTAACCGCTGAAAATCGTTTTTTTGTCGCACATCACACAATGCTGATGCAATAGCGTATTGTGGCATAAAAATAGACAATCAGGGAGATTCTCATGACCTTCGAGTGGTGGTTCGCTTATCTGCTGACATCAATTATTCTCAGCCTGTCGCCGGGTTCCGGGGCGATTAATACCATGACCACATCCATCAATCACGGCTATCGCGGCGCGGCGGCGTCTATCGCTGGCCTGCAAACCGGTCTGGCCATTCACATTGTGCTGGTCGGCGTCGGTTTGGGCACCCTCTTCTCACGCTCGGTGCTGGCCTTCGAAGTGTTGAAATGGGCGGGCGCGGCCTATCTTATCTGGCTGGGGATCCAGCAGTGGCGGGCGGCGGGCTCCATCGACCTGAATACGCTAGCCCGAACTCAAAGCCGCGGTAAGCTGTATAAACGCGCGGTGTTCGTCAACCTCACCAACCCAAAAAGCATCGTCTTCCTCGCCGCCCTGTTCCCGCAGTTCATCGTGCCGCATCAGCCTCAGGTGATGCAGTACCTGGTGCTCGGCGTCACCACCATCGTGGTTGATATCATTGTGATGATCGGTTACGCGACGCTGGCACAGCGTATTGCGGCCTGGATTAAAGGGCCGAAGCAGATGAAGGCGCTGAATAAAGTCTTCGGTTCGCTGTTTATGCTGGTGGGCGCATTGCTCGCTTCGGCCCGTCATGCCTGAATACCGGAACCGCGTTCGCACAGCGCGGTTCCCTTTGCGGTCGTAGTCGTATCATCACGCGAGCTGACGCGCAAAGACGAAAGAGACTTTTTCCGTGCGCTGTCGGCCTCGTCTTTTCAGTGCCAGAATGCCGCCATTGGGTTTATTCATGGATGAACGATAATGGCGGAAACGGCAACCCCTCATGATGCAGTCTTTAAGACCTTTCTCTCGCGGGTCGAAACGGCGCGCGACTTTATCGAGATTCATCTTCCACCGGCGTTAATTCAGGTTTGTAAACTGGAGACTCTGCGCCTGGAATCCGGGAGTTTTCTCGAAGACGACCTACGGCCTTATTACAGCGACATCCTCTATTCGCTGGAGACCACCAGTGGTCAAGGTTATATCCATGTCCTGATAGAACACCAGAGTTCTCCCGATAAACTGATGGCGTTCCGCCTGATGCGCTACGCCATCGCAGCCATGCAGAGACATCTGGAAAATGGTCATAAAACGTTACCGCTGGTTATTCCCATTCTCTTTTACCAAGGGCGCCGCAGCCCCTACCCCTGGTCGTTAAACTGGCTGGATAATTTTGACGACTCGACCCTTGCGCATCAGCTCTATTCGGGAGCTTTTCCGCTGGTCGATATTACAGTGATACCTGATGATGAAATTATGCGCCACCGCAGCCTGGCGGCGCTTACGCTGGTGCAAAAACATATTCGCCAGCGCGATATGGCCCAGTTGCTGGACAAGTTGACCCACCTCTTAATGTTAGAGCAGATGAGCGGACAACAAATCGCCGTGCTGATAAAATATATGGCTCAGGCGGGAGAAGCCCGGGATATTCGGGCGCTATTGTATGGGCTGGCACAGCGTGTGCCGCAGCATGGAGGAATGCTAATGACTCTGGCAGAAACATGGCTCGCAGAAGGCAGAGAGAAAGGCATTAAAGAAGGCATCAAAGAAGGAAAACTACAGGCCCTTTTACAGGTCGCCGCAGCGATGCTCAATCGCGGCATGGATGACGATGCTATCCGGGAAATGACCGGTTTGACCAGCGATGAGCTACAGCGCCTTCGTCACTAATGTCAGCCCCACCCGGCAACAAACCGGGTGGATAATCGCATTACAAGTTAGCGCGAAATAATCAGATGAATGCCGAAACCGGCAAACAGGGTTCCGGCAATGCCGTCTATCCATTTTGCCATCCGCTGATAACCGCGACGCATTTTCGGCAGTGCGAACAGGCTGGCCACGATGGTGAACCACGCCAGCGTTTCAAGGACGATCAGCAGGAAAATGCCCCAGCGCGCCCCGGCGCCGATGTTATCGCCAACGAACAGCGAGAAGACCGAGCCAAAGTAGATAATCGCTTTCGGATTGGCGAGATTGGTCAGCAGGCCCTTCAGGAAACTGCGTCCGCTACGCGCCAGTTCAACCTGCGGTTCTGCAGCCACAACGTCGGTTTTCTTCAACGCGCCGCGCAGCATTTGATAGCCCATCCAGCACAGATACAGCCCACCGCCGACCATAATCAGCGTATGCAGCCAGGCCATTTTCTCGATAATCAGGTGCAAGCCGAGCAGCGCTACGCCCGCCCAGACCATCACGCCGCCGGTGATCCCCAGCACGCCCATCATCGCCTCTTTGCGCGAGCGGCTCACCGCGGTTTGCGAAACGAAGAAAAAATCCGGCCCCGGACTCATTAGCGCAATGATGTGCACCAGCGCCACGGTGAGAAAAAGCATCAACATGTTTAACTCGCAGGGAAATAGTGAAGAGGGAAACTATTCTGGCACCTTTTCCCGCGGCTGACTACTCATCTTCGCCATCGACATGAGCACGTATCAGCGCCATGAATTCTTTGCCGAAACGCTCAAGCTTGCGGGTACCGACGCCGTTGACGCTGAGCATTTCGCCAGCGGTGAGCGGCGACTGTTCGGCCATCTCGATAAGTGTCGCATCGTTAAACACAACGTAGGGTGGAATATTCTCTTCGTCGGCGATCGCTTTACGTAATTTTCGCAGCTTAGCGAACAGTTTGCGGTCGTAATTACCGCCGAAGGATTTCTGCATCGCTTTCGGTTTCAGCGCCACAATACGCGGCACGGCGAGCTGCAGCGGCACTTCACCACGCAGTACCGGGCGCGCGGCTTCGGTGAGCTGTAGCGCGGAGTGCTGGGCAATATTCTGCGTGACCAGCCCGAGGTGAATGAGTTGACGAATCACGCTCACCCAGTGTTCGTGGCTCTGCTCACGGCCGATACCGTAAACCGGCAGTTTATCGTGGCTCAGATCGCGGATGCGCTGATTGTTGGCGCCGCGCAGCACTTCAACCACGTAGCCCATCCCGAAGCGTTGATTCACTCGATAAATAGTTGAAAGCGCCTTCCGCGCATCCATTAAACCATCGTACTGTTTTGGCGGATCAAGACAGATATCACAGTTGCCGCACGGCTCCTGACGCCCTTCGCCAAAATAGTTCAGCAGCACCAGACGGCGGCAGGTCTGCGCTTCGGCAAACGCCCCCATCGCATTCAGCTTATGACGTTCGATATCCTGTAGCGGCCCGGCGGGCTTCTCCTCCAGGCAGCGGCGCAGCCACGCCATATCCGCCGGATCGTAAAACAGCATCGCTTCCGCCGGCAGGCCGTCGCGCCCGGCGCGGCCGGTCTCCTGATAGTAGGATTCAATATTGCGCGGAATATCGAAATGCACGACAAAGCGAACGTTCGGCTTGTTGATACCCATGCCGAAGGCTACTGTCGCCACCACGATCTGCAGATCGTCGCGCTGGAATTTCTCCTGCACGTCGGCACGAACGTTGTTTTCCAGGCCGGCGTGATAGGCCGCTGCGCTAATGCCGCGGCTTTGCAGCCTGGCTGCGGTGTCTTCCACTTTAGAGCGGCTGTTGCAGTAGATAATGCCTGATTTACCGCGCTGATCCTGGACATAACGCATCAGTTGGTCGAGCGGCTTAAACTTCTCCATCAGCATATAGCGGATATTGGGGCGGTCGAAGCTGCTGACCTGAATCAGCGGGTCGTTAAGCCCCAGCAGGCGGACAATATCGCGGCGGGTGGTGTCATCGGCAGTGGCGGTGAGCGCCATAAACGGAATTTGCGGCATCCGCTGGCGCAGCTGGCCCAACGCGGCATATTCCGGGCGGAAATCATGGCCCCACTGCGAGATGCAGTGCGCCTCATCTACCGCCAGCATCGCTAAGTTCCAGTGGCTCAGGTGCTCAAGAAAGTTATCGAGCATCAGGCGTTCCGGCGCAATGTACAGCAGGCGGATCTGCCCGCTGCGACAGCCGGCCATCACCTCTTGCTGCTGTTCGCGGCTCTGGGTCGAGTTAAGACAGGCCGCAGCGACACCGTTCGCCTGCAGCTGATCGACCTGGTCTTTCATCAGCGAAATCAGCGGCGATACCACCACCGTCAGGCCGCCGAGAACCAGCGCAGGCACCTGATAGCACAGCGACTTTCCGCCGCCGGTCGGCATCACCACCAGGCAATCCCGGCCTTCCAGCGCCGTGGCGATAATGGATTCCTGGCCCGGACGGAACTGCTGGTAACCGAAGGTCTCTTGTAAAACCTGCTTAGCCAGCGATTCCTGATTTAATACTTCCGCCTGTGCCACGTTGACCCCATTCGCCTGAAAAGAAAACAGGCGCTATTTTCAGCGCCTGAGAGCCAGAGTGCAACGATTAAAACAGATCGTTAAGCATCACACCGACGCCGACGCGTGTCTGATTGAAGTTATAGTCAATGAGCGACTCGCCATAGCCGCTGTAGACCTGAGTATAGGCGCGCACGTGTTTGGTGATCGGATAGCTGACCCCGATTTCCGCGCCGCCGTAGCCGGTATTCCAGTTATATTGCCCCTGTGCGCTAAAGATAGCCTCCCCCAGTTGGTAGCCAATCTTCAGCCGGTAGTAACCCATATATTTAGTAATATCGGGGTTATCATCGGTGCTGCCGACCACATACCACGGCTTCACTTCCACCAGCCAGTTGCCGTTTTGCGCCATCAGGCGGGTATACAGGCGGTTCCAGCTACGCGACGTTGGGTCGGAACGACCGTTGGAGTCGTGGTTATAGCCAACTTCGATATCACGCAGGGTCCAGCCGGCAAACTCATAATCCGTAGCAAAGCCAAGGAAGAGCTGAGGCTCGTAGTTGGTTTCGCGAAACGGCGCAGACCCCTTGCTATTGGAAAGCTGCCACCACGATTTTTGCGTATAGGAGGCGCCAAGCAGCGAATTATCGCCGAGGATCCCCCGCCATAGCGGGAACGCCAGGCTGAGCTGGAACTTCACCTCATCCTTACGTGCATCATCGGCCCAGTCGTAGCTGCGAATCGCCTCTTTGTTGAGATCGCTGGTCCAGGTATAGAGCAGATAGTTGCTCTCATAAGGATAAAGCAGGAACGGATTGTCGTGGTCCTGCAGCAGGTTGGCGATGATACTTCCCCGCACTGCGGGTTTATCATGAACGGATTGTTCAATCGGCGCGTCCTGCGCCAGAACGCCGGTCGGCAGCGCGCTAAGCGCCAGCAGCCAGGCCAAAGAGATACGCATTACTGTTCTCCTGAAGAATGGTTCTTATTAATGTTTTGTCCTGCCGCCATTCTACCTATTTATCCATTTCCCGCTGCGTTATCGCCTCCGAAAGTGGAAATCAATATTTTTGAAGCATAAAATCAACATTTTATTAACGAATGGACCTGCGCTATGTCTGAACTGACCGCCGCCGCCGCGCTCAAGCTGGTGGGAGAGATTTTTGTTTACCATATGCCTTTTAACCGTGCCCTGGGGCTGGAACTGGAACGTTATGAAAAGGAGTTTGCCCAGCTCAGCTTCAATAATCAGCCGATGATGGTTGGCAACTGGGCGCAGAGTATCCTGCACGGCGGCGTTATCGCTTCCGCGCTGGACGTCGCCGCGGGGCTGGTTTGCGTTGGCAGCACCCTGACTCGCCATGACACCATCAACGAAGAAGAGCTGCGCCAGCGCCTCTCGCGGATGGGAACTATCGATTTACGCGTCGATTATTTACGTCCTGGCCGCGGAGAGCGCTTTACCGCCACCAGCAGCCTGCTGCGTGCCGGAAACAAAGTCGCGGTGGCCCGCGTAGAGCTGCATAACGAAGAGCAGGTTTATATCGCCAGCGCGACGGCCACCTATATGGTGGGTTGATTGCCGCAGATCGAGTAACATCACTCTCTTTGGCAATGGATTCTACCAATGGACGCAAAACAAACGCGGCTGGGCGTTATGCTGGCTCTGGCCGCCTATTTTATCTGGGGTATCGCGCCCGCTTACTTCAAGCTTATCGATTACGTTCCCGCTGATGAAATCCTGACGCATCGCGTGATCTGGTCTTTCTTCTTCATGGTGGCGCTAATTAGCTTCAGCCATCAGTGGCCGCAGGTAAAAAAACTGCTGCAAACGCCGCATAAAGTGCTGCTGCTGGCGCTATCGGCGGTGCTGATCGGCGGCAACTGGCTGCTCTTTATCTGGTCGGTCAATAACCACCATATGCTGGAAGCTAGCCTCGGTTACTTTATCAACCCACTGGTCAATATCGTGCTGGGGATGATATTCCTCGGCGAGCGCTTCCGCCGTATGCAGTGGCTGGCGGTAATGTTGGCCGCCTGCGGCGTGCTGGTGCAGTTGTGGACCTTCGGTTCGCTGCCGGTAATCGGCCTGGGGCTGGCGTTCAGCTTTGCCTTCTACGGGCTGGTACGCAAGAAAATCGCCGTCGATGCGCAAACCGGGATGCTGTTTGAAACGCTATGGCTGCTGCCGGTTGCCGCGATTTATCTGTTCGGCATCGCGGATAGCCCAACCAGCCATATGGGGAAAAATAGCTGGTCGCTTAACGTCCTGCTGATGGCCGCCGGCGTGGTAACCACTATTCCGCTGCTGTGCTTCACCGGTGCGGCAACCCGTCTGCGCCTGTCGACGCTTGGCTTTTTCCAGTACATCGGCCCGACGCTGATGTTCCTGCTGGCGGTCATGTTTTATGGCGAGGTGCCGGGGGCCGATAAGATGCTGACCTTCGCCTTTATCTGGGTAGCGCTGGCGGTGTTTATTGTCGATGCCCTGTATACCCAACGCCGGTTACGCAAAAACTAAGCTTGTAGGCCGGATAAGCAAAGCGCATCCGGCATAACAACTACAGCCAGTTTTTGCGCTTAAAGTAGAGATACGGCGCCAGGCCGGCCAGCATCATAAAGACGATGGCCCCCGGATAGCCGAAGCTCCAGTGCAGTTCCGGCATAAACTCAAAGTTCATTCCGTAGCTGGACGCCACCAGCGTAGGCGGCAGGAAGACGACCGAGACCACCGAGAAGATCTTGATGATGCGGTTCTGTTCGATGTTGATGAAGCCCATCGCCGCCTGCATCAGGAAGTTTACCTTCTGGAACAGCGATTCGTTGTGCGGCAGCAGCGATTCGATATCTCGCAGGATCTCTCGCGCCTGTTCCAGCTGGCCTGCCGGCAGGCGCGCCTTGCGCACGAGAAAATTCAGCGCGCGCTGGGTATCCATCAGACAGAGGCGAACCTTCCAGCCGATATCTTCCAGTTCCGCCAGCGTCGACAGCGCTTCATCGTACTCATCGCCCTGGTGGCCTTCCATAATCACACGACTCAGCTTTTCCAGGTCGCTGTAGATATTTTCAATTTCATCCGCCAGCTGTTCGATTTTAGTCTCGAACAAATCTAACAGCAGCTCATAGGCGTTGCCGTCGACCAGCGTCTGGTTACGCACGCGCATACGATACAGACGGAAAGCCGGCAGCTCGCGCTCGCGCAGGGTAAACAGCCGGCCTTCACGGATAGTAAACGCCACGGTTGAGTTACCGGCGTGATCGTCGGCATCTTCGAAAAAGAAAAAGGAGTGGATGTGTAAACCATCTTCATCTTCAAAGAAACGCGCAGACGCTTCGATGTCTTCCAGTTCCGGGCGCGTCGCCAGGTTCTGGCCTAACTCCGTTTGCACACGGCTACGTTCGTCATCGTCTGGCTCGACCAGATCGACCCACACCGAGCTGGCAAGATGCTTGATCTCATCGGCCTCAAGGCGCGTTAAACGATTATTTTCCAGTTGAAATGCGCTCAGCATGACCGGGACTCCCAATACAAAAAATTTATCGGACAGTTCGGTGGGCACACAGAAACTATTTGTGTTTCAGACCATTAAGCCTGACTCAGAGCGACGGAAATGGGGCGGGTCGCCGACAACCGCTAAGGCTATCGGCATAAGGGGATAGCCTTAGGAGTTGTTCCTGAATGACAGGAAGTTGAGCCAGCATCTACTGGGTGTGTCCAAGGCGAA
>CABUCP010000021.1 GCA_902490055.1 uncultured Klebsiella sp.
GCTGGGCGCCTTCTTTACCCTGGTTAGCCTACCGGCGATGATCTTTGTGGCGATTGGCATCAAACTTACCTCACCGGGCCCTATTCTGTTTAAACAGAACCGCTACGGCCTGAACGGCAAGCAAATTCAGGTGTGGAAATTCAGAACCATGCGGGTGATGGAAAACAGCGCCGTCGTCACCCAGGCCACGCGTAACGATCCACGTATCACCAAATTTGGCGCTTTTTTACGTAAAAGTTCGCTCGATGAGCTGCCGCAGTTTTTCAATGTTCTGCAAGGACGGATGTCGATTGTTGGCCCGCGCCCGCACGCCGTGGCGCATAACGAGCAGTACCGCGTACTGGTCGAAAACTACATGATTCGCCACAAAGTAAAACCCGGGATCACCGGGCTCGCGCAAATCAACGGTTTCCGCGGCGAGACCGATACGCTGGACAAAATGGAGAAGCGCATTCAGTACGACCTGGAATATATCCAGTCATGGTCGCTGTTCCTCGACCTCAAAATCGTCTTTTTCACCTTCTTCCGGGGTTTTGTTGGCAAAAATGCGTTCTAGGATCGCTATCCTGGCCGGTCTGCTATCGGTGCCTTATGCACACGCCGACCTGCAGGCAAAACCGCACACCGGAATTGCCGGCATCGATTTTGAGAGCCAGTTGGGGTATGACATCGGTTACGACGACAACGTGACCTGGCAGCGCTACGCGCAAAATAGAATCGGATCCAGCTACCAGAGCATTAAGCCGATCGCGAAGGCCATCGGCGAACGTTATGAAGACCGCTATCTGCTGATGTACTCCGGAGATTATCGTAACTACGCCAACGATAGCGCGGACAATCGCAACAACCACTTTTTTATGTTCAACGGCAAATGGCGCTTTGGCAGTATGCATGGCCTGTCGCTGGATCTTGATGAAACACTAGGCCACGAAGAACGCGGCCGCGACACTACCGAAGGCTTCCTACCCGAGCAGTTTCAAGAGTTTGGCATCAACAAGCCGATTGGCACCCGCTTTTTCAATAGCGAGCTGCGCTACAGCTACGGCGCCCCGGAAGGGCGCGGTAAGGTTGAAGTCGCGCTACTGCACAAACAGCTGCGCTTTCGCGATCTCGGCAGCATCAAAGCGGCCAGCGATGATTTTAACTACTATATGCACGATCAGGAGTGGCATGAAAACAGCCTGGTCGCTGAGCTGTTTGACCAGAAAGCGAAAACGCTGCGCTACCGCTATAGCTTCATTACCAACCAGCGCCGCTACGAACTTAATCCGCTGAAAGACAGCAATGAGTATTATCTGCTGGTAGGCATGAAAAACCGTCTGTCGGGGAAAACGGAGATTAACGGCAACGTCGCCTGGCTGTACAAAGACTTTATCCATAATCCAAATTCGCAGGGCTTTAACGGCCTGAACTGGGATATCAACGCCGACTGGAAGCCGCGCGAGCAGATGAAAGTTAATCTGCACAGTTCGCAGCGAATCAAGGACCCGACCGACTCCGGCGGCTATATTCTGGTGTCGAATTTCGGCATCGGCTATGAACACCACTGGCTAGTGGATCGTTTCTCAACTCAAAGATAAGTCCAATCTGCTCTCTCTGACCTTTAACTACGATTACCGACCATCCATTAACTTTAAGCTGAAGCTGCAATGGAACACCATGCACTCGAATAAAGATACGGATACTTTTTATATTGGCCCGGACTACTCACATGCGGTTGACCGCACCCTGGGCTACGACGATTCGGCCATTATTTTTATGACGCAGGTACAGATATGACCCTTTTAAACAGGAAACTGGCGATGCTTCCTCTGCTGGCGCTGCTGCTGGCGGGCTGTTCAACCCCGCCGCAGACCATCAGGACGCCGCCGGATGCTGTCTATCTTTTGGACCAGGGCGATGAAGTGAACATTGCCGTTTCCGGAGAACAGGATCTGACCATGCGGGTAAAAATCGATAACAGCGGCAGCATTGATTATCCCTATATCGGTTCGCTGCTGCTGAAGGGCAAAACCCCGGAACAGGTGAGCAACGAAATTGCCGATAAGCTGCGCGGCAACTATTTGCAGGCGCCGATGGTCACGGTGAGCATCGCCGAATACCGCAAAATCTACCTACTGGGCGAAGTGAAAAAACCGGATGGCTACGCCTGGGAGCCGGGGTTAACCGCGGAAAAAGCGATTGCGCTGGCGGGTGGCTTCACCGACCGCGCCGACCGTCAGGATATTCGAATTCGACAAGCCCGCGGCGGTAAGCTGCTGGACAACGTCGCCGCCGACTCCTCCGTGCAGGCTGGAGATACCATCATTATTGGCATGAGTTTCTTCTGATATGGCAATTTCATTAGTAGAAAACGGGAAAAAGAAAGAAGGCCTTATCGACTTCACGCCTTATTTCAACAAAATTAAGCACAAGCTTATCTGGTGCCTGGCGGTGGTGATTGTGGCGGCCGTAGCATCATTTATTCTGACGCGCTTTATGTCCTCGAGCTATACGGCAACCGCTACCGTGCTGTTTAAGGCGCAGTCGCAGGACGTCACTCCCCTACCGCGGCTGGAAAACTATGACTCCACGCGCAGCGACTACTATGAAACCAAGTACGCGTTAATGGGATCAAGAGTGGTGCTGGATGCCGCGGTGCGCAAATTAAAACTGGATCAGGATGCAGAATTCAATGGCGGCAATAACCTCGACGAAGACGCGCGCATCGATAACGCGATTCAGGCGCTGCAAAGAAACCTGACTATTTCCGGCGTCCGCACCACCCAGTTGGTTTCCGTCTCCATGGAAGCCAAATCACCGCAAAAAGCTGCCGATATCGCCAACGGCGTCGCCCAGGCCTTCATCGATTACAGCCTGCAGCAGAAGCAAAACACCTTGCTTCAGGCTCAAGGCTGGAACGAAAAAATGATGGACGACCTGAAAAGCAAGATGGAACGGCAAAAGGCGGATATTGATAACTTTCTCAAGCAGAACGGATTGCTGACCTTCCGCAGCATGGATGGGTATGAGACCGAGCGCCTGGGGATTGTGATTAATCATCTGGCCGATGCCACCCAGCGCCGCCTGAAAGCGCAGACGGTATGGGATAAAGTCCGCCGCCAGCAGGGAAAACCGGTGGAGCAGATTATCTCGCTGCCGGAAATCTCCGGTCATCCACAGGTCCAGGACTTACGGATTGCGCTAATTCAAACGCGACGTAACCTTTCCGAGGCGGCGAAGCATTATGGGCCGCAGCACCCAAAATATCTGCAGGCTCAGGCGCAGCTACAGGCGGTCAACGCCCAGCTCGGCCAGGTGCTGGGCGAGCTATTTAACGGCCTGCGCCAGCAGTATCAAATCGCGCTCGACGATGAACAGCACTACCAACAAATGCTCAACGACCAGAAAGCCGACTTCCAGGCGCTCGGCGCCAAGCGTGACCAGTACAACACCATGACCACCGCGCTGAATAAAACCGAAGAGCTATATAAGTCACTTTATCAACGCGCCAATGAACAGAAGTTATCGGAGAGCTTCTCGGTGCCGGATGAAGTCATTTACGACGCCGCCGTACCGCCGGACCGTCCGTCTAAACCGCAGCGCGGTCTGTTAATCGTGATGATTACCATGATGGCGCTGGCGTTATATATCATGTACCTAATCGTCAGTACCGCGCTGGATAAAACGGTCAATAGCCTCAGCGAGCTGAAAGCGAAAGCCGCCCTCGACGCCAGCGGTGAATTCCCGCTGCTGGCGCATCTGGAAAATGCGCAGCAGATATTTCACAACGTGCTGTATGCCGACATGATCCACAGCCTGCGCCTGGCCTTGCTCAACCAGCGCGATAAACCCGCGACCATTATGGTGACTTCGGTGCAGTCCCGCTCCGGTAGCTCGTTGGTCGCCGAACTGTTGGCGCGCTCCGCCAGCAAGTCGCGCAAAACGCTACTTGTTGATCTCGATTATCTGGCCTCTCAGGGGCTATCGGCGAAGTATCCACAGCATAAACAGGGCTTCAGTCAGCTATTGAACGGCGGCTGTTCGCCGGAGCAGGCGGTCATCAAACTGGATGAGCAGTTGGACTTTATGCCGCGCGGCGAGCTGCGTGACTCTTCGTTGCTGCTGCTGACCGCCGAAGGCCTGCCGGCTCTGCTGGCGACGCTGCATCAGACTTATGGCACGCTTATCATCGACACGCCATCGCTCGGCCTGGCGCAGGATAGCTTGCTGCTGGCGGCGCAGAGCGATATCAATCTGCTGGTGGTCAAAGCCGGCGAGCAGGCCTCGCGAATCCGTGACGCCGAACGCAGGCTGAAAGGCGCGGGTAGCGCCCGGGTGGCGAACGTACTCAACCAGGTGCAGGAAGAACACCTGGAAACACAGGAAGGTAAACGCCTGCTCGATCGCGAAATGCGCGAACTTATTTCACCGAAATAGCGCCTATGAATCTCATTAAGAGTATTTCATCCATCGCCAGCTCATCGGTGCTTTCGCAACTGATCGGCGCCTTTTCGGTCTGGCTTATCTCGCATCGCTACGGCATGGCGGAGGTCGGACACTATGCGATGATCTACAGCAACGTGCTGATCGGCGCGCAGGTCTGTACCTTCGCCTCCCAGCTGCTAATCCCCCGCCAGGAGGACCACGAGCTGGGGCAGAACGTGGTATTTTGCCTACTGCAAAGCCTCCTGATGGCCATCCCCTGGGCGGTCATCACCGGGCTTATCTTTGACCTCAATATCGCATTTCTCTATTTACTGACCTTTGGCTATGCGCTGGTGCTGGTGGCGGAGAACCTTTCGCTGCGCGGCGGTAACTATCCGTTCCTGACCTTCCAGCGCATTGCGGTGTCGCTGGTGGTGGCGATTGCCCTGCTGGTGATGCCCAACCCCATGCTGTTTTATCTGGCGTGGATGATCGGCATTCTGCTGCTGCTGGTCGCTTGTCTGATCCGCTTGTTTGATTTTCGCAGCTTAGCGTTGCGCCACTTTTCGATTACGGCGAATCTGCGTTTTTTACGTGAACACTGGCAGCATATTAGCCGCGTCGGCAGTGCGGAAGTGCTGGCGATGGCCAGCAACAACCTGCCGACAATGCTGATTAACATTTGGTTCTCGCCGCTGGTCGCTGGCTACTTCTCGGTGGTCAGCCGCTTCTGCCTGTCGCCGGTGATGATTATCGGCAACGCCGTACGCAATTCGATCTTCTCCAAATGGTCGATGGATTTTCGCAACAACACCTTCAACTACCCGGAATACAAAAAGGTACGTCTGCTGCTTATGGGAGCCTCGGCGGTATGCATCCTCGGGATCTGGATCTTCTACCCGCTGGTGATGCGTCTCGGCTTTAGCCAGGAGTGGCTGAACTCGATTCCTACCTCACGCTATATGCTGCCTTATCTGTTCGCCGCGCTGGCGGTCAGCCCGCTGACGGTGATTGAGCTGATCTTCGGTTCCAAGCGCTACTTCCTGCGCATTCAGATCGAGCAGTTGCTGATTATCGCCGTCGCATTCATTGTTATGCCAAAATTCGGCGTGGGTTATGAAATTGCGCTGCTCACCTTCTCGGTGCTGACCAGCGTGCGCTACCTGTTCATCCTCATCAAAATGAATCAGCGGGCGAAAAAACTGGCGGCGCAGGAGCAGAAAATATGCAGCTAAACACCGGCCGCTATCTGGAAGCCTATGCCCTGATGACCCTGGTGTTCTGCGGAACAATCCAGTACTTCACCGGTATTGCGGCTATTCTGTGGCTGCCGTTCTTTATGGTACTGGTGATGGCGGTACTGCTGCTGATGCAGAGCCGCCCGCAGCCGTTGGCGCTGAGCGGGCGCGAAAAGATGGTGCTCGCGCTATACCTGACGTTCATCGCGCTCAGCCTCGTCTCCACCGTGCTGCAATCGGGCATCGTCACCACTATCGTTGGTTTTAAAAATGAACTGGCGCTGTCGCTACTGATGCTGTGCATGCTGCTGGGCATGTTTCGTGAATCGCAACTGCACCGTCTGACCCGGCTTTTCTACTGGATCTACTATGTGCAGATCCCGATGGCTATCTATCAGGTCATCTTTATCGTGCCAAAACGGGTGGCGTTTCGCGGCGAAGATGAGAAGTGGGACTCGGTGGTCGGCACCTTTGGCGGCGACCCGATGGGCGGCGGCAATACCGCAGCGATGGGGATGTTCTGCCTGCTGATCATGCTGATGAAGGTGTCGGAGTTTAAGCACGGCATCTGCTCCTTTAAATCATTGGTAATTCATATCGCGCTGGGTTTCTTCCTCTGCGTGGTCGGCGAAGTGAAATTCGTGATTCTACTCTCGCCCTTCCTGTTGGCCTTGTTGTGGATTCTGCCCGGCTACGTGAGCGGCGTGAGTAAGGTTAGCCTGCGATCGCTACTGATCATCGCCGCCGGCATGGCGCTCCTGATTTTTGTCGCCATCACCGTACTGGCATCAAACTACTCAGCGGCCTTTGGCGGCGACCCGACCAAAAGCGCGCTGTCGGTATTTATCGATTCGCTGGGCTATATTTTTGATACCAACTACATCATGCCTAGCGGCGAACTGGGGCGTTTTACCACCGTCTTCTTCTGGCTGCAGCATAATGAGCTGTTCGGGCCCGGTGGTATGCTGTTCGGCTACGGCCTCAACGCGACCAACAGCGGCAGCACCGTTTCGCCGGGGTATATCGGCGCCTGGTATCACCTGATCCTCGATTCCACCGCATTGAGTATGCTGCTATGGGAAGTCGGCATTATCGGCCTGATTTTGTTTATCGGCACGATCGTCGCGGTTCTCGTCGCTATGCGACCAAAAGAGACCTTTTCCCGTCACGATCTCCAGCTTGAGGATCTGCAGCTGCTCAGTTCGGCGCCGGCATTTTACGTCTTTATTATCGGTTGCCTGCTCAGCCTACCCTATAGCCAGATCCTGATGATCATTCCCATGCTACAGTTTTTATTATGGTTGGCCCTAGGGGCGCTGATCGTCATCCATCGCGCTGTCCGTCTGAACTCCGGTACTCAATATGAATAAAAAACCATCTATTACCGTCAGCATTAAGACCCTGAACGAAGCGCAGGGTATCGAGAAAACGATCGACAGCGTACGTAAACAGCTGCAGCCCTACCCGCACCAAATCATCGTCGCCGACAGCTTATCGACGGATAACACCCGCGAGCTGGCAATAGCAAAAGGGGCGATGGTGGTATGCCTGGATAACGCCGCCGACCGCTGCTGCGGGATCGGTCACCAGCTGGGCTGGCTGTATAGCGAAGGCGATTATCTGCTGCTGCTGGATGGCGATATGGAGTTGGAGCCCGGCTTTCTCGATACCGCGGTCGAATTCCTGGAGACGCATCCGGAGTACGCGGGCGTAGCGGGTAGCGTCGAAATGGATGATGCCTCGAACTACGAGTTCAAATCACGTAAGCAGCGCCTGCACCTGATTTATCCGCAGGGCGATACCGACCATTTAGGCGGCGGCGGCCTGTACCGGCGCGAAGCGATCGAGAAAATCGGCTACCTGACCAACCTCAATCTGCATGGCTATGAGGAAGCAGAACTGGGGATTCGTCTGCAGGCCGCGGGCTATAAGCTGCACCGTTTGGCGGCGCCCTACTTTAGCCACGCTTCCTACACCATGCCAACCTTTAAGATGCTGACCTATCGCTGGAAGAACGGCTTTCTGTGGGCGCCGGGCGAACTGTTGCGTAACTGCTGGGGTAAAGCGCATTTCCCGGCCGCATTGCGGATAGTGCGTAATGAGCTCATTTTCACCCTGTATCTCCTTATTTTGCTGGTCTGCTTGCTGACCTTTAACGGCAAGATCATCGCTATTGCCCTGTTGCCGCTGCTGGCGTTTATCGCCCTGAAAGCCATCAAAAATAAATCGCTGCGCGATGGCGTGCAGAGCGCGATTAACTTATCGCTATTTTCAGCAGGGCTGCTGCGCGGGGTGATTAATTCGGTCCGCGATCCACTGAAACGCCCGGCGGTGACCGTGTCTAATCCACAGCATATCGATACCGAAAATGAAAATTCTCTTCGTTAACAAATTCTTCTTTATCAAAGGCGGCGCAGAAACCGTTTATTTTCAGGAGCGCGATGCGATGCTGCAAGCTGGCTATCAGGTAGTCGACTTCAGCATGCGGCACGCGGAAAATAAACCGTCGCCGTGGGAGGAATTTTTCGTCCATAACGTCGATTACCACGACAGCCACGGCCTGATGAGCAAAATCAAAGCCGGAGTGGACTTTATTTATAATGCCGAAGCCTGCGCGAAGCTCAACACGCTGCTGCTGCGCGAGCGGCCGGATATCGTTCATTTTCATAATATCTATCATCAACTTACACCGGCCGTTATCGGCGTGGCGAAGCGCTTCGGTTGCAAAACGGTACTGACCGCCCACGATTACAAAATCGTCTGCCCTTCTTACACCATGCTGCGTGATGGTCACGTCTGCGAAGAGTGCCTGACCGGGTCGGTGATTAACGCGTTTCGCCACCGCTGCCAGCAGGGCGACACCTTCAAAAGCCTGCTGCTCTCGCTGGAAGCCTACTGGCAGAAGTTCGCCAAAAATTACGCTATGCTCGATTGCATCATCGCGCCGAGCGAGTTCATGCGCCAAACGCTGCTCCGTAAGCTGCCCAACGCCCGTATCGAGACGATCGTCAACGGCATCGACGCCAGCGCCACCGTACCCGGTGAAACGGCGGGTGACTATTTTCTCTATATTGGCCGTCTGAGCCGGGAGAAAGGGGTCCCGACGCTGGCCCAGGCGCAGCAGAAAATGCACGAGCAGATGCCGCTCAAGATAGTTGGCGACGGCCCGCTGGGCAAAGACTTGCGCGCGCGTTTCAGCGGCCCGGAATTCCTCGGCTACATGAAACACGGCGAAGAGCTAAATAACCTGATTCGCGGCGCCCGCGCGGTGATCGTTCCCTCCGAATATTATGAAAACTGCTCGATGTCGGTGCTCGAAGCCATGGCTTTTGGCCGCCCGGTGATCGGCGGCAATATCGGCGGCATCCCGGAACAGATCCGCGACGGCATTGACGGCTATCTGGTGGAACCCGGTAATAGCGACGCGCTGGCGCAACTGATGGACAAACTGGCGGCGGACCCGCTGCTGGCTCGCAAGATGGGGATTAACGCCCGCCAGCGGCTGGAAGAAAAATACGATCTTGCCCGCCACATGCAGGTGCTGCAAGCGCTCTATCAGCAATTAGTGGGGGAAACAAAATGACCATCAACGTCACGGTGTTAGGCACCCGCGGGATCCCCGATGTGCAGGGCGGCGTCGAAACTCACTGCCAAAATTTATACCCGGAAATCTATCGCCAGGGCAGCGCGGAAGTGTGCGTGATAGCCCGCTCGCCGTATGTGAACTACCGCCATAGCGAATATAAAGGCGTCAAACTTAAAAGCCTGTGGGCGCCGAAAAGCCGTAAGTTCGAGGCTATTATCCACTCAACGATTGCCGCCTTCAGCACCCTATTCGACGGTTCTAAGGTGGTTCACGTTCACGCCGTCGGCCCCGGGCTGGTGGTACCGCTGCTGCGTCTGTTGGGAAAACGCGTCGTCTTTACCCATCATGGCCCGGACTATGACCGGCAAAAATGGGGCAAGATGGCCAAAGAGATGCTGCGTCTTGGCGAAAAATGGGCGGTGAAATACGCCAATGAAGTGATCGTCATTTCCGAGGTCATCAACAACCTGATTAAAAGCAAACATGGTCGACAGAATGCGCACGTTATCTATAACGGCGTGCGCCAGGCCGAGCTGCCGCCCGCTGAACAGCAGGCGACAATACTCGAGCAGTACGCGCTGAAGCCAGGTCAATATATTGTCGCCGTGGCCCGCTTTGTCGAAGAGAAAGGGTTACACGATTTAGTTGCCGCCTATGCCGCCGCCGGTTGTTCCGCGCCGCTGGTGCTGATTGGCGATGCCGATCACGCCGATGAATACAGCGAACGTCTGAAGAAACAGGCCGCCGCAACGCCGAACGTCATCCTTACCGGTTTTATCAGCGGCGCGCCGCTGCATACGCTGTTCTCACAGGCCGGGCTGTTCGTGCTGCCGTCATACCATGAAGGGCTGCCGATCGCCCTGCTGGAGGCCATGTCCTGGTCGCTGCCGGTGGTCGTCAGCGATATTCCCGCCAACCTGGAAATTGGCCTGCCGCCAGCGGACTATTTTCCCGTCGGCAACGTTCCGGCCCTGACGCAGAAGCTTCAGCAATGGGTTGGAGGAGAGAAAGCGGATTATAGCCAGTACATGCCAAAATACCGCTGGCCGGAAATTGCCGCCCAAACCGCGCAGGTGTATCAGCGCCTAACGTAAACAGGTAACTCGTGCCGAAATCTACAGCTGAACTGGTGGTCGAGCGCTTTTATGCCGCGCTTGACCAGGAAGTCGAAACCTCCCTTACCGCCGAACAGAAGCGCGGAATCGAGCAGGCGCTGGTGCGCGCCAACCTGGCGTCACGCCATAGGATCGATTTTCGCCACAGCTTCCCGTTCCTGCATCGCCGCTATTTTGTGGTGTTTCTTTTTGGTCGCGATCTGCGCAAAGTTTCGCGCGAAAGCACGCTGTTCGGACGCATCTTCACCACTCTGTTAATTACTGTCGCGGTGGTGTTCTGTGTACTGTCGATCCTGCTCGCGCTCTATATGCTGAAATCAGCATTAGGTATTGATGTATTTAAGAACTTCCACGTCGGTATCTGGACGTGGTTTGTGAATCTTCATGACCACATGACAAAGTGAATTGAGTATGGCGATATCATCTCTGCGTAGAGCTCCTCTGTTTCGCGCCCTGCTGCTGGCCAGCACGCTGGCGTCAGCGTCCGTTGGCGCGCAAACCACGGTCATCACCCCGCCCCCATTCGACGGCCTGCTCACCAATCCGGGCATCGGCGTCGCCAGCTTTCATGATGGCTATGGTGAAAAACCGACCCGCGCCGAGTATCCCGATACTGGTTTTGAGTACGATCGCTTCTACTGGAGCGAGCTGGAACCACAGGAAGGGGTCTACAATTTCGCCCCGATCGATAACGCCTTTAGCGTCGCCGCCAACCATCGGCCAGCCATGAACGTCGGCCTGAGGGTGATGGCGCTTGACGATCCGCAAACGGGATCGAAAATTCCCGACTGGCTGATCGCCAAAGAAATCAAAGGACAGTGGGTCGCCGACGGCAAAACCTTCGTCCCTGATCTCAGCGATCCGACCTTTATCGCCTACGCGCAGAAACTGCTAAACGCAATCGGTAAACGCTACGACGGCAACCCGGAACTGGCCTTCGTGGATATCGGCATGGTCGGATCCTGGGGTGAGTGGCATAACTCTAACTTCACCGATATCCCGCCGTTGATGGAAAAATACACTGCGGAACAACTTAACCGCTACGTCGACATGCACTTCGATAGCTTCCCGAAAACGCCGAAAATCATGTTGATAAGCGGCGGCGATTCACTGGTATGGGCCAGCCGCCGCGGCGCGGGCTGGCGGGCGGACTGCTGGGGCGACTGGCATAACTTCTCCAGCGAGTGGAGCCATATGCGCGATGATTATCCGCAGCGCCTGGCCGCCGCCCAGGTTGCCTTACCGGGTTTTAAAGATAGCTGGAAACGAGCGCCGGTTAGCCTCGAGATTTGCGGCTATATGAGCGAATGGCAGAACGTACAGCACTACACCCGCGAAGAGGTGCAGGCCACCTTCGACTGGGCGCTGCAACAGCATGCCAGCACCCTGAATATCAAATCGCGACCGATTCCGGCGGAGTATCGCGATATCGTCGATAAGGCCTTGCTGCGGATCGGCTATCGTTTCCGGGTAAATAAGCTGACCTTCGAAACGCCGGTGCAGGCGGGAAAACCGTTGATACTAAACGTAAGCTGGCGCAATGATGGCGTCGCTCCGGCCTACCTGCTCTATCCGGTGCAGTGGCGAGTCGTCAATACCGCGGGCGCAGTGATGCTCCAACAGAAAACCCAGGACGATGTCCGCCGCTGGCTGCCGGGCGATATTGCCAGCCGCGTCACGCTGGCGCTGCCTTCTTCTCTGCCCGCCGGCGAATATACGTTGCAAACCGCCATTACCGATGCCAAAGGCGCGCCGCGGCTGCTGCTGGCCAACGAAGGCAAAACCGCCGACGGCTGGTATCCGCTGGCCACGTTTTCAATTCAATAAGCGTTAGGGAAAAGTGATGCTTAATGCTATCAGACAGGTCCGCCGGGAGATAAAGCACACCGGCAGTATGAAGGCGAAAATAGCAATTTTGCTGTATCGGCTGGCAACGCTGTATCGCAGCCGCAACCCGCTTTGCAAGCTGTGCGGCATTCCGTTTGTCATCCTCAACAAGACGATCAACGAGTGCCTGTTTTGCGTGGAACTGCCGTGGCAAACGCGGATCGGCTACGGCCTGAAGCTATTCCACCCGCATTGCATCGTCCTCAACCGCGGCACCGTACTCGGCGAAAACTGTATCCTACGCCAGGGGGTGACCATCGGCAGCCTGACGGATAGCGAAGGCCGTGAAGGCCCAAGCCCGGTCATCGGCAATAATGTCGAATTCGGCGCGCACGTGGTGGTGATCGGCCCGGTGACGCTAGGCGATAACGTTAAAATTGGCGCCGGTACCGTGGTGACCAAAGATTTGGCCGCAGGTCAGGTGGCGGTCGGCCAGCCGTTCCGGGTACTAAAATCGTCATAACGACCGCGGAGATAGCCGGACAGCGGCTATCTCCGTTCCCCCTCAGGCTTTCTGAATACGCACCGGCGCGCTTTTGTACGCCGGCGTCAGGCTCTCTTTGTCGACCGCATCCAGCGACAGCAGAATATTGGCCTCCGGTAGATAGGCTGCAATGGAAGCCGTCGCCATCGGTACAATAAACACCGTCTGATTCAATAACACCTTCTCGTTATCCGCTTCGCCACGCTCGTCCAGCGCCATGATATTCACCACGTCTCCCTGCTGCAGGTGGCGCTTTTGCGCCTCTTCCTGACTCAGGAAAACCACATCGCGGCGGCCAGTCACCCCGCGGTAGCGATCATCCATGCCGTACACGGTGGTATTGTACTGATCGTGGCTACGAATCGTGGTCAGCACCAGGCCGTCCGCGGGCAGCACGCTATCATCGACGGCGGGCACATCGCAGACGTGGAACGTCGCTTTACCCGACGCGGTACGGTATTCGCCGCGCGAGGCCGGGTTATCGAGGCGGAAGCCGCCCGGCGCTGCGATCCGCGCGTTGAACTGTTCAAACTCAGGGATCACCGCTTCAATCGCTTCGCGGATCAGACGGTAGTCGCCCACCAGCCGCTCCCAGGGTACCGGGCTTGCCGGCAGCGTCGCGCGGGCCAGGCCGGCGACAATCGCCGGTTCGGATAGCAGATGCGGCGAGGCCGGCTTCAGCGAACCGGTTGAAGCGTGCACCATACTCATTGAATCTTCGACGGTGACCGACTGCGCGCCGGCGCTTTGCAGGTCGCGTTCGCTGCGGCCAAGCGTCGGGAACAGATAGGTATCTTTGCCCGCCAGCAGATGCGAGCGGTTCAGCTTGGTAGCAACGTGGACCTGCAGTTCCAGGCGGCGCATTGCCGGGAACGTGCGCAGCGGATCCGGCATCGCCACCGCCAGGTTGCCGCCCATACAGATCAGCCCGCGCGCGCGTTTCTCTTCAATCGCCTTAATACTCTCAATCGAGGAACGGCCATGCTGGCGCGGAACCTTGATACCAAAGTAGCTCTCCAGCCGCTGATTGAATGCTTCGCTCGGCGCTTCGTTAATGCCGACGGTTCTGTCGCCCTGCACGTTGGAGTGACCGCGCAGCGGGCAGATCCCCGCGCCTTCACGCCCCATATTGCCGCGCATCAGCAGCAGATTGACTAACTGCTGCACGTTTTGCGTGCCGTTGCGATGTTGAGTGATCCCCAAACCATAGCTAATGATCACCCGCTGGTGCTGGCTGTAGATCTCGGCAAAATACTCAATCAGGCTGCGCGTAACCCCCGCTCCGCGTTCGATATCGTCCCACGCCAGCGCTTGCAGGTCGGCCAGCAGCGCCGGATAGCCCGAGGTGTGATCGGCAATAAACGCGTGGTCGATGACCGGGCGCTGGGCATCCATCGCCAGCAGCGCTTTCATCGCGCCGCGCAAGAACCAGGCATCGCCGCCAACGCGAATCTGAAAATAGTCGCTGGAGAGATCGGTATGCTTGCCCAATAGCATATCCGACGGCGACTGCGGGAAACTGAAGCGCTCCAGGCCGCGCTCGCGTAGCGGGTTAACCGAGATGATTTTACCGCCGCGTTGCGCCACTTCGCGCAGGGTGGAAAGCATGCGCGGGTGGTTGGTGCCGGGATTGTGACCCACGCAGATAACCAGATCCGCCGCCTCAAAATCGCTGAGTTCTACGGTACCTTTACCGATACCAATCGACGAGCCCAGGCCGGTGCCGGTAGGGCTATGGCACATGTTCGAGCAATCCGGGAAATTGTTGCTGCCGTATTCCCGGGCATACAGCTGATAGAGGAACGCCGCCTCGTTAGAGGTGCGACCGGAGGTATAAAACTCCATTTCATCCGCCGTAAAGCCGCGCATGATCTCGCCGATTTCGGCAAACGCCTGCACCCAGGCGATCGGCTGATAGGTATCGCTGGTGATGTCGTACTTCATCGGATGAGTGAGCCGGCCGTAATTTTCCAACTCAAAATCGCTGCGCTGCCACAGCTCCGTAAGCGTATGGTGGGCAAAGAATTCAGGTGTCACCTTCTTCGCCGTGGTTTCCCAGGAGACGGCTTTAACGCCGTTCTCGCACAGCTCCATCGGCGAGCGGTGCTCCGGGTCCGGCCAGGCGCAGCCCGGGCAATCGAATCCCTTCACCTGGTTCATTTTAAATAGCGCGATCGTATCGCGCAGCGGCGTTTTTTGCCCCAATACGTGAGTGGTGCAGGCTTTAACCGCCCCCCATCCGCCGGCGGCGCCGGGATATTGTTTCAGGCCTCGGGTATTATCAGTCATCAGAATGTATCAGCGTTATTTTCAATCGCTCTTTATTAACACAAGCATTCTTCTGCGCTGATTCCCACCATGGGGTAACGGCGGAGGGATAAATAATAAAAAAGAAGTAGGATGGTTGATTTGAATATAA
>CABUCP010000022.1 GCA_902490055.1 uncultured Klebsiella sp.
AATTTAATCAGGAGAAAGACTGTGACTACCTTAAAACCTTTACTGGCGCGTAACCGCAGCTGGGCGCTGCAGAAGTGCCAGCATGACCCGGAATATTTTGAAAAACTGGTAGCCGGGCAGCGGCCGCATTCGCTGTGGATTGGCTGCTCCGATAGCCGCGTTCCCGCCGAAGTGCTCACCGGCAACCATCCCGGCGAACTCTTCGTCCACCGTAATATCGCTAACATGATTGACCCTGCCGACGACAACTTTATGAGCGTACTGCAATATGCCCTCCACTATCTCGAGGTCGAACGGGTGGAGCTCTGCGGCCACTACGGCTGCGGCGGCGTGCAGGCGGCGCTGTCGTTGCCGGAGATGCCGCTGGCCCACGAGTCCTCGGCGCTGGCCCGCCGCATCGGCTCGCTGCGCGATACCCTGCAAGGTGATATCGCTGCTCTGACGCTCACTGACACTGACACCGACGCGGCCGAAGCGCTCAACGCCCTGGTGGAGGCCAACGTTCGCGCCCAGTACAGCCGCCTGCTTGACTGTGACCCCGTACAGACGCTGCTCGCCAGCGGACGGCCGCTCAGCCTGCACGGCTGCGTCTACGATCTGGCATCTGGCCATCTGACCACTCTCGTCGAACACCTCTCACCTCAGGAGCATGCCCCATGAATACTCTTCGTCAGGACTCTCTCGCAGGCATTGTCGTCTTCCTTGTCGCCCTGCCGCTGTGCCTCGGCATCGCCCAGGCCAGCGGCTTACCGCCCTTTGTCGGCCTGCTGACCGGCATCATCGGCGGCCTGGTCGTCACCGCCCTCAGCCCTTCCCGCTTCGCCGTCAGCGGCCCCGCCGCCGGACTGGTCACCATCGTCGTCGCCGCCATCGAATCCCTGGGTTCCTTCTCCGTCTTCCTGATGGCGCTGGTGCTGGCCGGCGTGCTGCAGTTGCTGTTCGGCATCCTGCGGGCCGGGCGCTTTATCTCGCTGGTTCCCGCCAGCGTCATCAAAGGTATGCTGGCGGCGATCGGCATCCTGCTGATTATGCAGCAGATCCCCGTCGCGCTTGGCACTACGGAAGAGACCGGGCTCGCCGATATAGCGCAGGGCAACGCCACCTTCTCCATCAGCGCTATCGCCGTCGCCGCGGGTGGCCTGCTGGTGCTATGGCTGTGGGGCTCGCCGCTTATCCGCCGGGTGAAGAGCCTGCGCTGGATCCCCGGACCGCTGATAGCTGTTTTACTCGGTTGTGTCACCACCGTATTGATGACCCAAACTGCGCCGCAGCAGCTTGCCGCCCTGCCGCGCATCACCCTGCCGGAGTTCGGCAGCCTCGGCGATCTGCTTGGTGAGCTGGAGTCTCCCGCATGGAGCGCGTGGCGTAATCCGTCGGTGTGGCTGGTGGCGCTGACCCTGGCGCTGGTCGCCAGCCTCGAAACCCTGCTCAGCCAGGAGGCGCTGAAAAAGCTGCGGCCGCAAAATCCGCCGCCCTCGCCGAACCGCGAAATGGTCGCTCAGGGCGTCGGCAACCTGCTCTCTGGCGTACTGGGGGCGATGCCGATCACCGCGGTGATCGTCCGCAGCTCGGTCAACGTCAGCAACGGCGCGCAGAGCAAACTGTCGATCTTTATCCACGGCGTGCTGCTGTTAATCTGCGGGCTGTGGTTTAGCGGCCTGCTGACGTTAATCCCGCTTGCCAGCCTCGCCGCCGTGCTGCTGTATACCGGCTATAAGCTGGCGACGCCGCGGCTGTTCATCGAGCAGTTCCGCCAGGGCGCCGCCCAGTACGTCCCTTTCCTTGCCACAATTGGCGGGATTATCGGCTTCGGCATGCTGGCGGGGATCGGCATTGGCCTCGCCACCCAGGTGGCATTCAGCATCTGGCGTAGCCATCGCCATTCGCTGCAGTTGGCCCGTTACGACGACCACTACGTGCTGCGCATCCGGCAGAACCTGACCTTCTTACACAATCCGCAACTTCTGGCGCTACTGGCGAAAATTCCGGAAAAGAGCGTGGTGATCGTCGAGCACGATAACGTCGGCTACCTTGATCCGGACGTGCAGGCGGTGCTGGATGATTTTGCCGAGAGCGCGCCGCAGCGCGGGATCCGCCTCAATCAGTGGCCGCTCGCCAGCCGCTGACCGTCTCCCGGGCGGCAGGTCCGCCCGCTTTTCGACGCCTCCTAATGCCAAGCGTCGCGGATGGTCATGCTCTACACTTCCTTCGTAACAACGCCAACCCCAAGGAAACTAACATGAGCACCATTAAAAGTTACGCCGCCAAAGAAGCGGGCGCCGATCTGTCGCTGTGGGAATATGATGCCGGCGAACTGCAGCCGGAAGATGTCGAAGTCCAGGTGGACTACTGCGGGATTTGTCATTCAGACCTGTCGATGATCGACAACGAATGGGGCATGTCGAGCTACCCGCTGGTCGCAGGCCACGAGGTGATTGGCCGGGTCGCGGCGCTGGGCAGCGCGGCGCAGGATAAAGGGCTGAAGATTGGCCAGAAGGTCGGTATCGGCTGGACGGCGCGCAGCTGCGGCCACTGCGACGCCTGTATCAGCGGCAACCAGATCAACTGCCTGGAAGGCTCGGTGCCGACCATCATGAATCGCGGCGGCTTCGCCGATAAACTGCGCGCCGACTGGCAATGGGTGATCCCGCTGCCGGAGAGTATCGATATCGCTTCCGCCGGCCCGATGCTGTGCGGCGGCATCACCGTCTTCAAACCGCTGCTGACCCACCACGTTACCGCCACCAGCCGCGTCGGCGTGATTGGTATCGGCGGCCTCGGCCATATCGCGATTAAACTGCTGCGGGCGATGGGGGCGGAAGTGACTGCCTTCAGTTCTAACCCGGCGAAAGAGCAGGAAGTGCTGGCAATGGGCGCCGATCGCGTGGTGAACAGCCGCGATCCGCAGGCATTAACCGCACTGGCTGGTCAATTCGACCTGATTATCAACACCGTGGCGGTGGATCTCGACTGGCAGCCGTACTTCGAAGCGCTGGCCTACGGCGGCAACTTCCATACCGTCGGCGCGGTGATGAAGCCGTTCCCGGTACCGGCCTTTACCCTGATCGGCGGCGACCGCAGCATCTCCGGCTCAGCGACCGGTAACCCGTCCGAACTGCGCAAGCTGATGAAATTCGCCGGGCGCAGCAAAGTGGCGCCGACTACCGAGCTGTACCCGATGTCACAAATTAACGAAGCCCTGAAACACGTACGCGAAGGCAAAGCCCGCTATCGCGTGGTGCTGAAGGCCGACTTCTAAACCCCACACCCTCGCCGGGCGGCGCGTTCGCCCGGCGTTTTTATCCTCGCTTCATCAAACCGTCATCTCCCCGCCATGCCCCTGTAGTCATCGCTTCCCACAATCCGGGCTTCCATAAACGCCTGAACGAGACGCCCGTCACCATGAATAAGCGCTGGCTCCCCTGGCTGATACTGTCGCCTTCCCTATTGTTTTTACTGCTGTTTACCTGGTTCCCGCTGGGACGCTCGGTCTACGACAGCCTGTTTGATACCCGTATGGCCAGCGACGGGGCGCAGTACGTCGGGCTGGATAACTTCGCCCGCCTGTTTGCCGACGGCGTGTTCTGGCAGTCGCTGGTCAATAATCTGCTCTATATCCTGCTGACGGTGGTACCTGGCGTGACCCTCGCTCTGCTGCTGGCGGTGGCGCTGAGCGAGAATCACCGCGTCAACCGCTGGCTGCGCACCGCCTTTTTCTTCCCGATGATTATCCCGATGGTCAGCGCCGCCGCGCTGTGGCTGTTTATCTTTATGCCCGGCCTCGGCCTGCTCGATCACTATCTGGCGAAGCTATTTGGCCCGCTGAACAACAACTGGCTGGGGCGCAGCAACAGCGCACTGCTGGCGCTGGCGCTGATCGGCGTATGGAAATTCGCCGGCTACTACATGCTGTTTTTCCTCGCCGGGCTGCAGAGCATTCCGGCCTCGACGCGGGAAGCGGCGCTGATGGAAGGGGCCAGCCGCACCCAGGTGTTTTTTAAGGTGACGCTGCCGCTGCTGCGCCCGACGCTGAGCTTTGTGATCACTACCGCGCTGATTTACTCCATTACCCAGATTGATCACGTCGCGGTGATGACGCGCGGCGGGCCGGATAACGCCACTACCGTGCTGCTCTATTACATTCAGAATCTCGCCTGGGATACCCATGACCTCGGCAAAGCCTCCGCCGCCACCTTCCTGACGCTGGCCGGGCTGTTTGCCTTCTCGCTGATTAACCTGAAACTGTTGGAGAAAGGAGCCCACTATGAGCGCTGAAATCTCGCCGCTGATGGTCCGCACGCCCGCCGCCGCGCGCCCGCTGTGGCTGCGCCTGCGCCGCTCGCAGCCTTTTACCCTGACGGTAATCCTGTGCTGCCTGGCGCTGCTATGGGTCAGCCCGTTTATCTGGATGCTGGCGACCTCATTCAGCGCCACCACCTTCGGTGAAGATATGGCTTCGCTGCTGCCGCGCCTGCCGCTGACCCTCGATAACTTCCGCGACGCCTGGGACAGCGCCGACTGGCTGAGCCTGTACGCCAACACCCTTATCTTTACCTTCGGCACCTTCTTCGTGCAGCTACTCACCATTACCACCGCCGGCTACGTCTTTGCCTGCCACGAATTTCGCGGCAAGAAGACGCTGTTCCTGCTGTTCCTCGTCCAGCTGATGATCATGCCGGTAGTGATGATGGTGCCAAACATGCTGACCCTGAAAACCTTCGGCCTGCTCAATACTCTGACCGGGGTGATGATGCCTTATTTCACCTCGGCGTTTGGCGTATTCCTGATGCGCCAGGCATTTCTCGCCATTCCGAAAGAGCTGGAAGAAGCGGCGCTGATGGAGGGCTGCCGCTGGTGGCAGGTGCTGTTCCGCGTGCTGCTGCCGATGTCCTGGCCATCGGTTCTGGCTTTCGCCACCGTCAGCATTACCTACCACTGGAACGAATATCTGTGGCCGCTGATGATGCTCAACGATCCCGATAAACAGGTGCTGACCGTCGGTCTGGTCTCTTTCGCCATGGGCGCCGAATCCGGCGGCCAGTGGGGCACCATCGGCGCCGGGACGCTGATGGTCTGCCTGCCGCTGATGCTGGCGTTCATCCTTTTCCAGAAACAGTTCCTGCGAAGCTTTGGCTTCTCCGGGATTAAATAAGGAGTTATTCATGCTGTTAGCGCAAATTTCCGATACCCATTTCCGCAGCCGCGGCGAGAAGCTGTACGGCTTTATCGACGTCAACGCCGCCAATGCCGATGTCGTCTCCCAGCTCAACGCGCTGCGCGAACGCCCGGATGCGGTGGTGGTGAGCGGCGATATCGTCAACTGCGGCCGCCCGGAGGAGTATCAGGTCGCCCGCCAGATCCTCGGCAGCCTGAACTATCCGCTGTATCTGATCCCCGGCAACCACGACGATAAATCGCTGTTTCTGGAGTACCTGCAGCCACTGTGCCCGCAGCTCGGCAGCGATGCCAATAATATGCGCTATGCGGTTGACGATTTCGCAACCCGCCTGCTGTTTATCGACTCCAGCCGCGCCGGTACCTCAAAAGGCTGGCTAACTGACGAGACCATTAGCTGGCTGGAGGCACAGCTGTTCGAGGGCGGCGACAAACCGGCAACGGTGTTTATGCACCATCCGCCGCTGCCGCTGGGGAACGCGCAGATGGACCCTATCGCCTGCGAAAACGGCCACCGTCTGCTGGCGCTGGTAGAACGGTTCCCCTCGCTGACTCGCATTTTCTGCGGCCATAACCACAGCCTGACCCTGACCCAGTATCGCCAGGCGATTATCTCCACTATTCCCGGCACCGTGCATCAGGTGCCTTACTGCCACGAAGACACTCGCCCGTACTACGACCTCTCCCCGGCCTCGTGCCTGATGCATCGCCAGGTCGGCGAGCAGTGGGTGAGCTATCAGCGCTCGCTGGCCCACTACGCCGGGCCGTGGCTGTACGACGAAAACATCAGTTGCCCAACGGAAGAGCGCTAACCACATGCTCAGTCTGCAAAACATCAGTAAACGTTTCGACGGTAAACCGGCGCTCAGCGCGCTGTCGCTTGATATTCACGAAGGTGAATTCGTGGTGCTGGTCGGCCCGTCGGGCTGCGGTAAAAGCACCCTACTGCGCCTGCTTGCCGGGTTGGATCAGGTCAGCGAAGGCGAAATCTGGCTGCATGATGAGAACATCACCGACACCACGCCGCGCGAGCGCAATTTTGCGATGATCTTCCAGAACTATGCACTGTTTCCGCATCTTTCGGTGCGCGACAACATCACCTTCGGCATGAAGGTGCGCAAGGAGGAGAAAAGCAGCTGGCAGCCGCGGGTAGATAAAGTGGCGCAGATGCTGCAACTGGAGGCGCTGCTCGATCGTAAACCGGCGAAGCTCTCCGGCGGCCAGCGTCAGCGGGTGGCGATGGCGCGGGCGATCGTGCGCAATCCGCGGCTGTTCTTAATGGATGAACCGCTTTCCAACCTCGACGCTCGCCTGCGCAGCGAAGTGCGCGACAGCATTATGGACCTCCACCAGCAGCTGAAAACCAGCACCGTCTACGTCACCCACGATCAGACCGAGGCGATGTCGATGGCCGACCGCATCGTGGTGATGAACGGCGGCCATGTGCAGCAGGTGGGGCGACCGGAGTATCTGTATGCCAATCCGGCCAATCTGTTCGTCGCCGGGTTTATCGGTTCGCCGGCCATGAACTTGCTATCACTGCCCTGCATCGACGGTAATGTCGAACTTGGCGAACTGCGCCATCCGCTACCGCCGCGCCACCGTAGCCAGACTCGTGTCTGGCTGGGCATTCGCCCGGAACATATCAGCGACCGCGTGGAAGAAGGCCATCTGCGCCTGCCGGCCACGGTCCTGCAACGAGAACTGATGGGAGCCGATTACCTGCTCCACGTCAGCACCCCGATCGGCACCCTGCGCTTCAGCCGTCGCCACCGCGGCGCGGTGCCGGAGAAAGGCGAATCGCTGATCCTCGGCTTCTCGCCTGCCGATGTGCATCTTTTTCATGCTGAGACCCAGCATAATTTACTGATGGAGACAAACCATGTTTAAACCTCTTGCGGTAGTCGCAGTTGGGCTAAGCCTCGCCCTCAGCGGCGCGGCGCTGGCGAAAGAGAAAATAGACTTCATGTTCCCGGCGCCGGTAGACGGTAAGCTGACCATGGAGATGACCCGCGTCATTAAAACCTTCAACGAGTCGCAGCAGGATGTTGAAGTGCGCGGTATTTTCACCGGTAACTACGACACCACCAAGATCAAAGCCGAATCGGCGCAGAAAGCCGGGCAGCCGCCAGCGCTGGTGATCATGTCCGCCAATTTCACCACCGATCTGGCGCTGAAGGATGAGATCCTGCCGATGGACGATCTGTTTAAATATGGTGATCAAAAGGCCGGTGATTTTTTGCAAAAAGAATTCTGGCCCGCAATGCATAAGAACGCCCAGGTCATGGGCACGACTTATGCGATCCCGTTCCATAACTCAACGCCGATCCTCTACTACAACAAGACGATGTTCGATCGGGCCGGGATCGCCCAGCCGCCGCAGACCTGGGCCGAGCTACTGGCCGATGCCAAAAAGCTGACCAACGAGAGCCAAGGCCAGTGGGGGATCATGCTGCCGTCGACCAACGACGACTACGGCGGCTGGATCTTCTCGGCGCTGGTGCGCGCCAACGGCGGTAAATACTTCAACGAAGACTATCCTGGCGAAGTTTATTACAACTCGCCGACCGCCATCGGCGCTCTGCGCTTCTGGCAGGATCTGATCTACAAGGACAAAGTCATGCCGTCCGGGGTGCTGAACTCGAAGCAGATCAGCGCTTCATTCTTCTCCGGCAAGCTCGGCATGGCGATGCTCAGCACCGGCGCGCTGGGCTTTATGCGCGAAAACAGCAAAGATTTTGAGCTCGGCGTGGCGATGCTGCCAGCGAAAGAGCAGCGCGCGGTGCCGATTGGCGGCGCCAGCCTGGTGAGCTTTAAAGGCATCAGCGACGCGCAGAAGAAAGCGGCCTACCAGTTCCTGACTTATCTGGTGAGCCCGCAGGTGAACGGCGCGTGGAGCCGCTTCACCGGCTACTTCTCACCGCGCAAGGCTTCGTACGATACGCCGGAGATGAAGACATATCTGCAGCAGGATCCGCGGGCGGCAATCGCCCTTGAGCAATTGAAATATGCGCATCCGTGGTACTCCACCTGGGAGACAGTAGCCGTACGTAAGGCGATGGAAAACCAGCTGGCGGCGGTAGTTAACGATGTCAAAGTAACGCCGGAAGCGGCGGCTCAGGCAGCGCAGAAAGAGGCCGACGCGCTGATGAAGCCTTATGTTGATAAGACCGCGCTGGCGGAAGTGAAGTAGCGCAGGTTTGTTGCGGGAAGCCCGGCTTGCGGCGTAAGCGCCTCAGCCGGGTAAGCAAACGACCCCAGCGCAGGATGCGCCGGGGAAGTTTTACCAAAGCCTTAGATTTTATCCGCCTGCGACGAAGCCCAGGATTTACGCGCGTAGGCTTTTCCCTCCGCGCTGGTATCCAGCTTCTCCCGCAGGTAGTGCTCGATCTGCTCAAGGCTGCGGTTGCGCGTTTCCGGCACGCATTTGATCACGAAGATCGCGCCGAAGATGCCGATTCCGGCAAAGATAAAGAAGGTGCCGGAGAGGCCAACCCACGACAGCAGCATCGGGAAGAACAGCGAAATCAGGAAGTTGGCGATCCACATCGAGAACACCGCTCCGCCCATAAACATCCCGCGCATCCGGGTTGGGAAGATCTCCGATAGCAGCAGCCAGGTCACTGGCGACAGCGCCCCCTGCTGGAAGCTCAGGAACAGCAGCATCCCCGCCAGCACCATATAAGCGCGCAGCGCATCCGGCTGGCCATTGACCGTTTCCGGCAGCAGGTAGCTCACCGCGCCGATAAACACCAGGCAGGCGGTACAGCCAAACTGGCCGATCATCGTCATCGGGCGACGACCGATTTTCCCCAGCATCCAGATGCCGACGAAGGTCATCAGCACTGAGACCACACCGTTGGCGATGGTGGCGAACAGCGCGGCGTTATCGGTCATACCGACTGAGGTCAGTACCGTCGGCGCATAGTACATAATGGTATTGACGCCGGTGAGCTGCTGGATGACCGCCACGCCGATGCCGATCATGAACAGCTTAAACAACCACGGGGTCATGATTTCGCACATTTTCGGTTTACCAAGATTGCGCTGCTCGTCGAGGGTTTCCGTAATTTCCATCAGTTCCCATTCGACGTCGTCTTTACGCCGCGTGCGCTCCAGCACCCGGCGCGCCTCCGCCAGGCGGCCTTTCATCGCGTACCAGCGTGGCGTATCCGGCATAAACATCATGCCAAACCACAGCAGCACGGCAGGCAGCGTCGCCACCGCCAGCATCCAGCGCCAGGTGCTCTCGCCGCCCCACAGCTCATGGAAGGTGGCGTTAGAGATATAGGCCAGCAGCTGGCCGGAGACGATCATCAGCTCCTGCAGCGTGACCAGTTGCCCGCGTTTGTTGGCGGGCGCCATCTCGGCGATATACACCGGCACCGTCGCCGCCGCGCCGCCGACCGCTACGCCGAGAACCAGGCGGAAGAAAATCATCCAGTTGACGTCCGGCGCGAGGGCGGTGCCCACCGCGCCGATGGCGAAGACCACCGCCAGCCAGAGGATGATTTTCTTTCTGCCTGCGGCGCTAGCCAGATGGCCGGAGAGCAGCGCGCCGAATGCGGCGCCGAACAGTAGCGAGCTGGTCACCAGCCCGGTGGTAAACGGCGTCAGGTGCAGCTCTTTGCCCATAAACAGCAGGGCGCCGGAAATTACCCCGGTGTCGTAACCGAAGAGTAAACCGCCTAAGGTCGCAATCAGGGCGACGATCTTAACAAACGGCGTTGCCGGGGCGTCGCTATTCGGCCCCGACGCTTTATTGAGTGTGAGATATTGTTCCTGTGACATAGAAGACTCCAGTAACCTACCTTGTAGGGGGAAGATATGCTCTTGTCAGAATGCAGAGGCCTCCTGCCTCACGGACGTGTGGTTCTCGTGTGGTTCTCTTGAGGTTTAGAAAAAGCAGGCCACGCAGCGGTGTGGCCTGAAATGCATCAACGATCAGATTCCTGCCGTTTCGCGGATGTATTTACGCGCTTTCACGGCGTATTCGAAGGGGTTCGCCAGCGCAGGGTCTTGTTCGGCTTCAACTACCATCCAGCCCTTGTAGCCGTAGTCATCAAGCAGTTGGAAAACCGGACGAAAATCTATTGCGCCGTCTCCCGGCACGGTAAAGGTGCCTTTTTTGACGCCATCGAGGAACGATAGCCCTTCGCGGCGCACCTGCTCAATTACCGCAGGCCGTACGTCTTTCAGGTGCACGTGGTTAATACGCGGCAAATACTTTTTCAGAATCGCCAGCATCGGCGCCTCGCCGCATTCCGAATACCAGGCATGCCCAGTGTCGTAGAGCAGGAAAACGCGCTCGTCCACCAGCGACATAAACTTGTCGATCTCTGCGGCGGTCTGAATGCCGGTGCCCATATGGTGATGCAGACAAACCTGCATCCCCTTCTCTGCCGCCAGCTTGCCCAGGGCGTTGTAACCTTCGGCCACCCGCTGCCACTCGTCGTCGCTAAAGCACGGTTTCACGTCGCCAAGAATCGGTTTATCGAGCCCCTGGATACTGCCGCTTTGCTCAGAGCAGCCAATCACCTTCGCGCCCATCGCATGGAGAAAATTCATATGATTGACGAATTCATCGATGGTTTTTTCTCTTTGGCCATTCGCGAAGAAGGTGCTGAACCAGGCGTTGCAAATTTGCATCCCGCGTATATCCAGCATCGGCTTCAGCACCGCCGGATCGCGCGGATATTTGCTGCCGACTTCACTGCCGGTAAACCCGGCAAGCGCCATTTCGCTGACCGTTTGCTGGAAGGTGTTTTCGCTACCCAGCTCAGGCATATCGTCGTTGGTCCAACCGATAGGGGCGATAGCCAGTTTGACGTTATCTTTGTTCATCTTGATGCTCCTGCCGCCGCGCCTTAACGGCGCAGCAGTTCACGTTCGATAAGTTCACGCGTTTCCACGGCCTGGTATTTCATTTTTTCCGGGTAACCGAACAGCGAGGTACAGACGATCGGTTCACCGCCAACGTTGAAGGTCTGTTCCGCGAAGCGCATATCGCGCAGGGTGCGGAACAGGGCCTCGAAATCGACATCCCCCTCGCCGACGCCGACGTGCTGGTGTACGGCGGCATCAACGCCCGGCGGATTAACGATATAGCGGCAGTGTTTGGTGTGGTTGCGGGTATCGGCAATCAGCACATGCGACAGGTCCTGGCCGGCGTAGCGCAGCATCTTCTCAACTTCGCCTTTACCTTTGTCGTAGAAGAAGGTGTGCGGCACGCTGTAGACGTACTTCACGTTGTCGCTACGGAAGGACTTCACGATATCCACCGTCTCGTTATTTTCTTCGCAGAAGTCCCACGGATGGGCCTGAATTTCGACACGGATCCCTTCACGCTCGAAGATCGGTAGCAGTTCTTCCATCGAGCGGTAGAACATCTCTTCGCAAATTTCCGGCTGGTTAGGATCGCCGGAGAATTCGGTATTGATGACCTGCACGCCCATCTCAACCGCCACTTCAATCAACCGCTTCCAGTTCTTCACCGCCGCCTGGCGGCGCAGCTCATCGGGGCCGGACCAGCGATAGACGCAGATGAACGAAGAGAGCTCAACGCCGTTGTCGCGCAGTGCCCGCTTGTACTCGGCCATGATCTCCCGGCTGGCGCGCGGGTGTTTGTAGAACGGGTTAATCTGCGGGTGCGGCGACTGCTCAATGTACTTGTAGCCCCACTCCGCCACCTGCTGGACCATCCGGGTGATCCCGAGGTCTCGAATCACATCCACATCAAAAGCAATTTTCATCGTCGTTACCTGTTTGAAACGTTACGTCGGCGAAGGAGGATTTAGCGCTGATAGAACGCCGGGCACTCAGGTAGCGTAACGGCAACCGGTTCGTCGCACTCTTGCGCCTTCAGACAGGCGTCGGCGGCAACCGATGCCGCATAGCCGTCCCAGGCGGAAGGGCCCTGCAGCTTGCCGGCTTTAACATCGTTGATGAATGCCTGCAGTTCGACGTCGTAGGCTTTGATGAAACGGTCTTTCCAGTCGGTGAGGATGGCGGTAGACAGGCTGGCAGCTTTACGCATCTCCACCGCTGATGGTTCCGGCAGGCGCGCAATGCCTATTTCGCCAACCACTTCACACTGGATGTCGTAGCCGTACTGGCAGTTCACGAAGACTTCGACGTCAATCAGAATGCCTTTTTTGGTTTCAAACGAGACGATCTGCGGGTCTTTCAGCCGCGCATGGGTATGCGAGGTCGAACGCGGGAAGCGTACTTGCACCGAACGATAATCATCGTTCAGCAGCCAGCGCAGCACGTCCAGCTCGTGGATCAGGGTGTTGGTGATCGCCATATCGGTGGTGTAGTTCTCGCCGACCGACTGGTTGCGGTGGGCGCAGCGCAGCATCAGCGGCGCGCCGATATCGCCGTCATCAATGACTTTCTTCAGCGCCAGATAGCCTTCATCGTAAGGACGCATAAAGCCGACCTGCACCAGGCGACGCCCGGCTTTCATTTCGGCATCAACGATACGGCGGCAGCCTTCCGCGCTCATCGCCAGCGGCTTCTCGCAGAACACCGGCTTACCGGCAGCGATCGCTGCCAGGGTATACTCTTCATGGGTTGGATCCCATGAGGTGACCAGCACGGCATCGACATCGCTGGCCTTAATCACATCATGGCCGTCGGCATAGACTTCCGCCAGCACGCCCGGCAGCGCCACCGCCGCACGCGCGTTATCGGCATTGATATCGGAAACGGCGACCACGGTCGCCCCCTGTAAGACCTGGGTGCAGCGACGGATATGTTCTTTACCGATGGCGCCTGCGCCGATGACACCTAATTTGAGTGACATGATGGTTCTCTCCGTAGTTCTGTAGGGTTCAGGGTTCGTGTTCTTTGTTAGTAATCCCGCGCCTGAGCGCGTTTTTCATTAATCATTTCAGCGACTTTACGGATTCGCTCCGAGAGCGCCGTCTGCGCTACGCCAACGTTCCACCAGCTACCGTATTTGTGGACCATGGTTTTCGGCAGGACTTTGATGTCGATAAGCGTGCTGACGGTTTCGCGACGCGCGGCATCCAGCGCGTGGCGCAATTCATCAAGAGTGGTCACCCGCCAGGTCTTGCAGCCATAGCCGGAAGCGATGGTGGCGAAATCCACCGGCACCAGCCCTCCCTGCAGCTGGCCGTTTTCCGCCGAGCGGTAGCGGAACTCGGTGCCAAAGCTATCCATACCGTGTTCCAGCTGCAGGTTGTTGATGCAGCCGTTCGCCATGTTGTCGAGCAGGATGATGTTAATCTTCGCCCGTTCCTGCAGGGAGGTGACCAGTTCGGAATGCAGCATCATGAAGGAGCCGTCGCCGACCAGTGAATAGACCTCGCTCTGCGGCTGCGCCAGCTTCACGCCAAGCGCGGCGTTAACCTCGTAGCCCATGCAGGAGTAGCCGTACTCTACGTGATAAGTGTTCGGCGCCCGGTTGCGCCAGACGCGCTGCAGGTCGCCAGGCAGGCTGCCCGCCGCCGCCACGATCACCGCATCCGCCGCCAGCGACTCGTTCAGCAGGCCAAGAACGCTGCTTTGCGTCAGGGTGGAATCGGTAATCTGACGGAATTCGCGGTATACCGACTCACGGTCAATGTGGTCGTCAATTTCTGGTACGAAATCCGTTTCCTGCCAGACCGCCTGATAGACGCGCTGGGTCTCTTTCATCTGCCGGCTCTGCACGCTTTCAATCTGCGCGCCCCAGCCTGCCTGCCAGGACTCGTTCGCCAACGCAGCATTGAGCGCGCTTAGCGCCTCGCGGGCGTCCGCCAGCATTGGGATGCCGTCCAGCTTCCAGGCGTCAAAATTACTGACGTTAACATTAAGGAAACGCACATCCGCTGACTGGAAGATCCATTTCGAAGAGGTGGTGAAATCGCTAAAGCGCGTGCCGATACCGATGACCAAATCGGCCTCTTTCGCCAGCAGGTTGGCCGCCAGGCAGCCCGTTTCGCCAACACCGCCGACGTTCAGCGGATGTGATGAAATCACCGTGCCCTTGCCGGCCTGCGTTTCGGCAAATGGAATGCCGTAACGCTCGGCAAAGCTCACCAGCGCATCGCCCGCCGCAGAGTATTTCACCCCACCGCCGCAAACGATCAGCGGCTTGCGGCTGGTTTTTATCGCCGCCACCGCATCCGCCAGCTGCGCCGCGCTCGGCGGGCGGCGATCCAGGCGATGAACGCGGCGAGTAAAGAAGGATTCCGGGTAATCCCAGGCCTCGCCCTGCACGTCCTGCGGCAGGCACAGCGTGACGGCGCCGGTTTCCGCCGGGTCCGTCAGCACGCGCATGGCGTTGATGCAGGCGCTCATCAGCTGTTCCGGGCGGGTCACGCGATCCCAGTATTTACTCACCGCGCGAAACGCATCGTTGGTGGTGATACTGAGATCGTGGCTCTGTTCGATTTGCTGTAGCACCGGATCCGGCTGGCGGGTGGCGAATACGTCGCCCGGCAGTAATAACAGCGGAATACGGTTGGCGGTGGCCGTCGCCGCGGCGGTGATCATATTGGCCGCCCCCGGGCCGATGGATGAAGTACAGGCTATAATCTGCCGACGCAGCGACTGGCGAGCAAAGCCGGTCGCCGCATGCGCCATTCCTTGTTCATTACGCCCCTGATAAACCCGCAGCTCACCGCGGTTTTCTTCCAGCGCCTGGCCTAAGCCCAACACGTTGCCGTGACCAAAAATAGCGAAAATCCCTTTCACGAATTTCTGCGCTTCGCCATCCACTTCCAGATACTGGTTATCAAGGAACTTCACCAGCGCCTGCGCCATTGTTAGTCTCAGTTTGCCCATGTTGCCTAATCCTTATCGTTCAGTATTTGTCGTGTGGGTTAGCGCTTTTGTCTCGTCTGCGTGGCTGGCGAGCGGGTAGGAAAGCCGTTAACGTCCACTGGAATATTTTTGGATTA
>CABUCP010000023.1 GCA_902490055.1 uncultured Klebsiella sp.
CCCACTCGTCAAACACAAGCTGGGCCTGATGCGTGAGCATGACATCAGTACTAAACGCTTCCGTGAACTCGCCTCAGAGGTTGGTAGCTTACTGACCTACGAAGCCACCGCCGACCTTGCTACCGAGCGTGTGACCATCGAAGGCTGGAACGGCCCGGTAGAAGTTGAACAGATCAAAGGTAAGAAAATTACCGTGGTGCCAATTCTGCGCGCCGGTTTGGGCATGATGGAAGGTGTACTGGAACACGTGCCGAGCGCGCGTATCAGCGTGGTGGGTATCTATCGCGATGAAGAAACGCTGGAGCCGGTACCTTACTTCCAGAAGCTGGTTTCCAACATCGACGAGCGTATGGCGCTGGTGGTTGACCCGATGCTGGCAACCGGCGGTTCGATGATCGCCACTATCGACCTGCTGAAAAAAGCGGGCTGCTCCAGCATTAAGGTGCTGGTACTGGTGGCGGCGCCGGAAGGGATTGCCGCGCTGGAGAAAGCGCACCCTGACGTAGAGCTCTACACCGCGTCCATCGACCAGGGCCTCAACGAGCACGGATACATCATCCCGGGCCTCGGCGATGCCGGCGATAAGATTTTTGGTACTAAGTAAATGATGAAGTGATAAGAAGCCGACTTTGATAGTCGGCTTTTTTTTGAATAAATCACGCCCACAACAAATAACAAACGACTCGCAGAGGACAACATTATGACGCGCCGTGCTATCGGGGTGAGTGAAAGACCGCCGCTTTTACAGACAATCCCGCTTAGTTTGCAGCATCTGTTCGCCATGTTTGGCGCAACGGTACTGGTGCCTATCCTGTTTCACATTAACCCGGCCACCGTGCTGCTGTTTAACGGTATTGGAACGCTGCTGTACCTCTTTATCTGTAAAGGCAAAATTCCGGCCTATCTGGGCTCGAGCTTTGCTTTTATCTCGCCGGTACTGCTGCTGTTGCCGCTGGGTTATGAAGTGGCGCTGGGTGGCTTCATTATGTGCGGCGTACTGTTCTGCATCGTCTCCTTTATTGTCAAAAAAGCCGGCACCGGCTGGCTGGATGTGATGTTCCCGCCGGCGGCAATGGGCGCAATCGTTGCGGTTATTGGCCTTGAGCTGGCGGGTGTAGCGGCGAATATGGCCGGGTTGCTGCCAGCTGACGGCCAATCGCCTGACAGTAAAACCATCATCATTTCGATGGTGACGCTGGGCGTGACGGTCTTTGGATCCGTCCTGTTCCGCGGCTTCCTGGCGATTATCCCGATTCTTATCGGCGTGCTGGTGGGCTATGCGCTCTCCTTCGTGATGGGCGTTGTCGATACGACGCCGATCGCCGAAGCGCATTGGTTCGCGCTGCCGACCTTCTACACTCCGCGTTTTGAGTGGTTCGCTATCTTCACCATCCTGCCTGCCGCGCTGGTGGTTATTGCTGAACACGTCGGTCACCTGGTGGTGACGGCTAATATCGTCAAGCGCGATTTGATTCGCGACCCGGGTCTGCACCGTTCGATGTTCGCCAACGGCCTGTCGACCATCGTCTCCGGTTTCTTCGGCTCGACGCCGAACACCACCTACGGTGAAAACATCGGCGTCATGGCGATTACCCGCGTCTACAGCACCTGGGTTATCGGCGGCGCGGCGATTATCGCTATTCTGCTCTCCTGCGTCGGCAAGCTGGCGGCGGCGATTCAGATTATCCCGGTACCGGTAATGGGCGGCGTTTCTCTGCTGCTGTACGGGGTGATCGGCGCATCCGGTATCCGCGTGCTGATCGAATCAAAAGTCGATTACAGCAAAGCGCAAAACCTGATTCTGACTTCGGTTATCCTGATCATCGGCGTCAGCGGCGCGAAAGTGCATATCGGCGCGGCGGAGCTGAAAGGGATGGCGCTGGCGACTATCGTCGGTATCTGTCTGAGCCTGATCTTCAAACTAATCAGCGTGCTGCGCCCGGAAGAAGTGGTGTTGGATGCCGCGGATAGCGAAGAGGTAAAATAACGATCCTCATACCGGGCAGCGATCCTGCCCGGTTCTCTCCAGGCCTAAAACTGTGTTAAACTCTTCGCGTTTTTCTGTAAGCCTATGTTGAGGTCCATCTGAACGCTCCGGCACAGCTCTCTTTGCCACTGTATCTTCCTGACGACGAAACGTTCGCGAGTTTCTGGCCGGGTGATAATCCTTCCCTACTTGCTGCCCTCCAGAACGTGCTGCGGCAGGAACACAGCGGATACATCTATATCTGGTCTCGCGAAGGGGCGGGGCGTAGCCATCTTTTGCATGCCGCCTGCGCCGAGCTTTCACAACGCGGGGACGCCGTCGGCTATGTGCCGCTGGATAAGCGCACATGGTTCGTACCGGAAGTCCTGGATGGCATGGAACACCTGGCGCTGGTGTGTATCGATAATATCGAGTGCGTGGCCGGGGATGAACCCTGGGAGATGGCGATTTTTAACCTCTACAACCGTATTCTGGAATCAGGTAAAACCCGCCTGCTGATCACCGGCGATCGGCCGCCGCGGCAGCTCAATCTCGGTCTGCCGGATCTCGCCTCGCGTCTTGACTGGGGGCAGATCTATAAACTGCAGCCGCTGTCGGATGAAGACAAACTGCAGGCGCTGCAGCTTCGCGCCAGACTGCGCGGTTTCGAAATGCCGGAAGACGTCTGTCGCTTCCTGCTTAAGCGGCTGGATCGTGAAATGCGTTCGCTGTTCATGACTCTCGATCAGCTCGATCATGCATCCATCACCGCTCAGCGAAAGCTGACGATCCCGTTCGTCAAAGAGATCCTGAAGCTCTAAGCCGACGGCTGCGTCAGCTCTTGTTCCGCCAACCCGGTTAGCTGGGCCACCAGCGCCGGCGCGAGACCGTTGCTTAACATCGCGGCAGCGATACGCTGCGCTTCCTCTTTACGACCTTCTCTCAGACCTTCTTGTCGACCTTCCGTTAGACCTTCCTGTCGCCCCTGAAGCAGACCGCGCTCCAGCCCCTGTTGTTCAAGATATTCTGCAATGGTCATCAGCGTCTCCTTATGTTGCGGCGCCCGCTGCGCCAGCTCGCGAATAAATTGTACCGGTTCGCGGCTATTGCCCGCGAGCACCAGGTAATGCATTAGCGCCTGTACCTGCGTTTGCGTGGCTAATCCAGTCAATAATAATTCGCCCAGCTTGTCGAGTAACTGCGCCAGATCGCGTTGTCGAATATGTTTTTGTAGTAATTCCAGCGTTGCCATGCGCTGGTGAGTAGCGATTTCATCATCGGGTATGACGGTGATATCCGCCAGCGGAAATTCGCCGTGGTAGAGCGTCGTTGCCAGCTCTGGCGCGGCAAACTCATCCAGCCAGCGCATGGAAAATGGATAGGGCGTCACCAGACCATGGTAGAAAAGCACCGGGATCACCAGCGGCAGTTTATCGTGACCGGCCTCGAGGTGGCGCTGCATAGCGGCGACGGCGTAGCGCATCAGGCGAAAAGCCATGTGTCGGTCAGGGCTGCTTTGGTGCTCGATTAGGGCGTAAATATAGCCCTCTCCGGCGGTGGTTTGCAGCGAGTAGAGGATATCGGAATAGTAAGGTCGTAGATCTTCTTCAACAAAATTACCTGATGCTAAATGTAGCGTGCGCAGATCGCAGATTTCCAGCAGCGCTTGCGGAAGGTACAGCTGGAGAAAATCGCGCGCGGTATCCGGGTGGGATAGATAGGTTTTGAATACCGCGTCATGCGGAGTGGAAGTGGCTTTTTTCATTGGCAATCCGTCCAGTGGATCCAGGTGGTGGACGGACAGTAGCACCGCCGCTCGGATGGCGGGGATCCGCGTGTCTATTCTGGAAGCGGCCACGAAAAAAATTGCGCCGCGGGCGGGGCCGCGGCGCATCAGGCTTAGTTGACGATTTCCAACACCTGTTCCGGCGGGCGGCCAATGCGCGCTTGACCGTGGTTAACGACAATTGGCCGCTCGATAAGCTTCGGGTTTTCGACCATTGCTTTAATCAACGCGTCTTCGCTAAGCTGCGGGTCGGCAAGATTGAGCGACTTATACAGATCTTCTTTCTGGCGCATCAGTTCGCGGGCGCTGACCATATTCAGCATTTTCAGCAGCTGGCGCAGCGTCGCGGCATCCGGCGGCGTCTCCAGGTACAGTACGACTTCGGGGTCGATACCGTTGGCCTTCAGCAGGCTAAGCGTGTCGCGACTCTTCGAGCAGCGTGGGTTGTGGTAAATTTTTACCGCGTCAGACATGAGGTCTCCTTACATTTTCTGATAAGGGCGGAATCTTTCCTGCAGCTGGCGTAGCTGATCGATTCGCGCATCGTAGCGCGCCTGCTGCAGGCTGCCCAATTTCACTTGCGAACTCGCGCCGCTCAGCAGAGTGATCGCCTGGTCGAGCCTGCCGACCAATGCCATCCCCTCGGCTCGCGCCGCCAGTTCCTGGTCGCGATGACCCAATGCGGCTTCCGCCTGCGCCAGCAAATCCCAACCGTTGCCATCATCTTTATTATTAAAGGTGTAACGATTGAGAATGGTGGCAGCTTCAGCCGGCTGCCCGCCCTGCACGTAAGCGTTGGCGAGGTTTAGCTGCAGCACCGGATTGGTACGGATTTCTTTGGCGTTTTTCAGGCGATTAATTGCGTCGGCGGTTTTCTTTTGCCCAAGATCGATATCGGTGGCCAGATCAAGATACCAGGCATTCTGTGGGTCGGCGCTCAGCAGCGGCTGGAGCGCTTTGCGCGCCTGATCGTAGCTATTGCTCTCCATTGCCAGCAGCGCGCGGCCGTACTGTGCGGCGTGCTGTTCGCGGATATTGCCTTTCGACCAGGCATCAAGCAGGTCGCTGCCGAGTTTATTTTCCCCGGAATTGTACATACCAAGAGTACGGGCCTTGGCGAGATAGAAATCGGCGGAGGATTGGACGACCACCGGGCGCATTTGGTTGGCGCGGTTACGGGCGTCGGCCAGGCGGCTCTCCGGCAATGGGTGAGTCAGCAGCATTTCCGGCGGGCGGGTCGAGTAGCGCGATTCATCGAGCAACTTGCCCATAAATGCCGGCATTGCCTGCGGATCGAATCCGGAACGCTGCAGTACCTGGATGCCGATACGGTCAGCCTCTTCCTCATTCTGCCGGGTGAAGCTGATCATTCCCTGCTGGGTGCCGGCGAGGGTTCCGGTTAACGCCGCCATCCCCGCCTGCGGGCTGGCCATCGCCAGCAGAATGGAGCCCAGCGCGCCGACCCAGGTTAGCGGGGCGCTACGTTTTTGATCTTCCATTGCGCGCGCAAGGTGGCGCTGGGTCACGTGCGAGATTTCGTGCGCCATGACTGATGCCAGTTCGCTTTCGTTATCCGAGTAGCGGAACAGCGCCGAGTGCAGCACCACGTTGCCGCCGAAGAAGGCAAAGGCGTTAATCTGATCGTTATTAATCAGGTAAAAGTGGAATGGCGTGCGTACCGAGTTGGCGTGCGCAACCAGGCGCATGCCCAGCCCGTTAATATATTGCACCAGTAGTGGGTCGTTTATCAGCGGCGCGCTGCCGCGCAGTTGACGCACGTAGTAATCCCCCATTTGCATTTCCTGACCAATGGAAAGCGTGCTTCCTGCCGAGGTGCCCATATCCGGCAGGGTATCCGCCGAGTCAGCAGCAGCGGGTAATACCGTTCCCAGCGTCAGCGAGGCGACAACGGCGGCCACCAGCGTTTTCTTTAACTGCCTGAACATAACCTCTGTCCTGTAATGTGGGTGTGCCAGTTTGACCGATGGCGCGGCCTAATGTTCCCGGGCCGCAGATTCTGCGAGTTTAGCTGTCGTTGAGCGCATTGAGAATATCATATTCGCATAGTTGTACCCGTTTGTGGCGTAGCCAATAAAAAGCGAAGTCTTTTTGTGACACTTAGATACAATTCTTCGGATTGTTGCGATTTGCGCTTCAGGGAAGGTTTTATGCTTGAGATGTTAATGCAGTGGTATCGCCGTCGATTCAGCGATCCGGAAGCGATAGCGCTGCTGGTAATTTTGTTGGCCGGTTTCGGCATCATGTTCTTTTTCAGCGGCCTGTTGGCGCCGCTGCTGGTCGCTATCGTATTGGCCTATCTGCTCGAGTGGCCGACCATCCGTTTAGAACGTATTGGTCTGTCGCGCACCTGGGCGACATCGCTGGTGCTGGTGCTGTTCGTCGGTATTTTACTACTGATGGCGTTTGTGGTGATGCCGGTGGCCTGGCAGCAGGGAATATACTTAATCCGCGATATGCCGGGTATGCTGAATAAGCTTTCTGATTTCGCCGCCACGCTACCGCGACGCTATCCGGCGTTGATGGACGCCGGTATTATCGATGCGATGGCCGATAATATGCGTAACCGCATGTTGACCGTCGGTGACTCGGTGGTGAAGTATTCTCTCGCCTCGCTGGTAGGTCTGTTGACGCTGGCGGTGTACCTGGTCTTAGTGCCGCTGATGGTCTTCTTCCTGCTAAAAGATAAACAGCAGATGCTGAACGCCGTGCGCCGCGTGCTGCCGCGCAATCGCGGCCTGGCGGGGCAGGTGTGGAAGGAAATGAATCAGCAAATCACCAACTATATCCGCGGTAAAGTGCTGGAGATGATTGTCGTCGGCGTCGCGACGTGGATAGGCTTCATCCTCTTCGGGCTTAACTACTCTCTGTTGCTGGCGGTGCTGGTGGGCTTCTCGGTGCTGATCCCCTATATCGGCGCTTTTGTGGTGACGATTCCGGTTATCGGCGTGGCGCTGTTTCAGTTCGGCGCGGGCACCGAGTTCTGGAGCTTGTTTGCGGTGTATCTGATTATCCAGGGACTGGATGGCAACCTGCTGGTGCCAGTGTTGTTCTCGGAGGCGGTGAATCTACATCCGCTGGTCATTATTCTGTCAGTGGTGATTTTCGGCGGGCTTTGGGGCTTCTGGGGCGTCTTCTTCGCGATTCCGCTCGCCACGCTGATTAAGGCGGTGGTGCACGCCTGGCCGGATGGCATGGTTATCGAAGACGATTGACGCGCAGGGCTGCGCTTGCAGGATCAAAAAAGACGCCGGGAGAGATGTTTAATCCCCGGCGTCTTTCACATTCAGTCGTCAGGCGCTTTCTTTCAGCCAGTTCAGTACCACGTCGTGGTGATTAGTGGTCTTGAAGTTATCGAAGACATGCTCGATTTTGCCGTCAGCGTCGACGAGGAAGCTAATACGGTGAATACCGTCGTAGGTTTTGCCCATAAAGGATTTTTCGCCCCAGACGCCGAACTGTTCGCAAACCTGATGATTTTCATCAGACAGCAGCGTAAAGTTCAGCACTTCTTTTTCAGCGAAACGGGACAGTTTTTCTGGTTTATCGGTGCTGATACCCAGAACTTCGACGCCCGCTTTTTTCAGGTCGTCCATATTGTCGCGCAAACCGCACGCCTGTACGGTGCAGCCCGGGGTCATGGCTTTCGGGTAAAAATAAACCAGAACACGCTGTCCCTGGAAGTCGGTTAAATTTACTTCCTCGCCGTCCTGGTCCGGTAAGCTAAATTTCGGTGCGATATCACCGGCTTTCAGTGGGGTCATTGGTTAAACTCCATTCTGTTCATCATGCTGTGAATAATTGACGATGTTAATACTGCCTTGTGCGCTCAGTTCTGTACATAGGGCTTTGAACGCTTGCTCGATATTTGTCGTGTTTTGCGAGGCGGGACAGTGGGCGGTTATCTGAATAAATAGCTGCGCGGCGTCTTTGTCATTGCCCGGCTGCGTGCGGGAGACCAGTTCGGCGATATTCATATTCCACGTATCGCATAGCGCGGTAAAGCGCTCAATGATGTGCGGCGAGTCCGGTACCTCAACCTGGACCCAGACGGTATTTGGCATCGCCTGCGGCGGCCGGGCGGAGGTGCGCTTCATTACGATCAGCAAATCCAGCTCGGCTCCTTTTAACGGCAGCGTTGATTCGATCAGGTTAATCGCGTTCCACGAGCCGGAGAGCAGCATAATAAACGTGAACTCGTCGCCGAGCATGGCCAACCGGCTGTCTTCAATGTTGCAGCCGCAGCTGCTGACGTGGCGAGTGATTGTGTTTACGATGCCGGGGCGGTCTGCGCCCAGAGCGGTAATCACCAGATAGTGTTGTAATGAGGCTGTCAAACCTGTTCTTCCTTTAAAAAGGTGAGGTAACATTAGGAAAGCATAAAAAAAACCGGCGTACAACATCCCAGATGGCGTTGGGTCTCTTGCTTTTATTGCAGCACCAAACGTAACATTGAGAATCTTGTCCCACTTCTGCTCTGAGGATGGCCCATGTTCACGGGAAGTATTGTAGCGCTTGTCACGCCGATGGATGATAACGGTAATGTCTGCCGGTCAAGCCTGAAAAAACTGATTGATTACCATGTCGCCAACGGAACCTCGGCGATTGTTTCGGTAGGGACTACCGGCGAATCCGCAACGTTAAGCCATGAAGAGCATGGCGACGTGGTGATGATGACCCTTGAGCTTGCCGATGGCCGCATTCCGGTCATTGCAGGTACCGGTGCAAATGCAACCGCAGAGGCGATTAGCCTGACCCAGCGTTTCAATGATAGCGGCGTTGTCGGCTGCCTGACGGTCACTCCATATTATAATCGTCCGACCCAGGAAGGCCTGTTCCAACACTTTAAAGCTATCGCCGAACATACTGACCTGCCGCAAATTCTGTATAATGTGCCGTCCCGTACCGGTTGCGATATGCTGCCGGAAACCGTCGGTCGTCTGGCGGAAATTAAAAATATTGTCGGTATTAAGGAAGCAACAGGGAACTTAAGTCGTGTTCACCAGATCAAAGAGCTGGTTTCAGATGACTTTATTCTGCTGAGCGGCGATGACGCGACCGGCATGGACTTTATCCAGCTCGGCGGCGTCGGCGTCATTTCCGTCACGGCGAACGTCGCTGCGCGCGAAATGGCGGAGATGTGCCGCCTGGCGATGGCGGGGCAATTCGCGGAAGCTCGTGCGATTAACCAGCGTCTGATGCCGCTGCATACAAAATTATTTGTCGAACCCAACCCGATCCCAGTTAAATGGGCTTGTAAGGCGTTGGGACTTGTAGCAACCGACACGCTGCGCCTGCCGATGACGCCGATTACCGAAACCGGTACAAAGGCGGTCACTGCAGCGCTGAAGCATGCCGGTTTGCTGTAGAGTTTAGGGAGATTTGATGGCTTACTCAGTACAGAAGTCGCGCCTGGCGAAGGTTGCGGGTGTTTCGCTGGTTTTACTCCTCGCGGCCTGTAGTTCTGACTCGCGCTATAAGCGTCAGGTTAGCGGCGACGAGGTTTATTTAGAGGCCACGCCGCTCAGTGAACTTCACGCTCCGGCGGGGATGATTCTGCCGCTGCAGACCGGCGACTACAACATTCCGGTCGCTACCAGCACCGGCGCGGTAGGCAAAGCGCTGGACATTCGTCCGCCGGCTCAGCCATTGGCCCTGGTCAGCGGCGCGCGTACCCAGTTTAACGGTGATACCGCTACGCTGATGGTAGAAAACAGCCGCAGCGGTTCCTTGTGGGCGCAGGTTGTCAGCATCGTACAGGCAAAAAACTACACCATCACCAAGCGTGACGATGCAGGCCAGACGCTGAATACCGATTGGGTTGAGTGGAACCGCCTTGATGAAGACCAGCAGTACCGTGGTCGCTATCAAATCTCCGTTAAGCCGCAGGGCTATCAGCAGGCGGTGGTGGTGAAGCTGGTGAATCTGGAGCAGGCGGGCAAGCCCGTGTCTGACCCGGCTTCGCTGCAGCGCTATAGTACCTCCATGCTGAACGTGATCTCTTCCGGTCTCGACACCAACGCCACTAATGCGCAGAACGCGGCGCAGAGAAACGCTGGCGCGACCTTCGACGTGCAGAGCGCGGCGGATGATACCGGTCTGCCGATGCTGGTGGTGCGCGCGCCGTTTAACATGGTGTGGCAGAAACTGCCGGCGACGCTTGAAAAAGTGGGCATGAAGGTGACCGATAGCACCCGTTCCCAGGGCAGCGTGGCCGTGACTTACAAGCCGCTGTCCGACAGCAGCTGGCAGGAACTGGGCGCGAGCGATCCGCAGCTGGTTTCTGGCGATTATAAACTGCAGGTCGGCGACCTCGATAACCGCAGTAGCCTGCAGTTCATCGACCCGAAAGGTCATACTCTGACGCAGTCGCAAAATGACGCTCTGGTAGCCGTATTCCAGGCCGCATTTAACAAGTAATAAAAAGGGCTGGAGCAATCCGGCCCTTTTTAATGTATAGTGACGCAAACGTGTGCGTAGCCACATAATCCGGCAATGTGCACGATCTTGTGGACAGGCGGAAACGTAATTTTTTGGCTTAATATCACTGGAGTGGTGAAGATGAAAAAGCAAGCTGAGTTGTATCGTGGTAAAGCGAAGACCGTATACAGCACCGAAAACCCGGACCTGCTGGTACTGGAATTCCGTAACGATACGTCAGCAGGTGATGGCGCCCGCATCGAGCAGTTCGATCGTAAGGGCATGGTGAACAACAAGTTCAACCATTTCATTATGAGCAAGCTGGAAGAAGCCGGTATCCCGACCCAAATGGAAGCGCTGCTTTCCGATACCGAATGTCTGGTGAAAAAGCTGGATATGGTGCCGGTTGAGTGCGTCATTCGTAACCGTGCTGCCGGTTCGCTGGTGAAGCGCCTGGGGATCGAAGAGGGTATCGAACTGACTCCGCCGCTGTTTGATCTGTTCCTGAAAAACGATGCGATGCACGACCCGATGGTTAACGAATCCTACTGCGAGACCTTCGGCTGGGTGAACAAAGAAAACCTGGCGCGCATGAAGGAACTCAGCTACAAAGCGAACGACGTACTCAGCAAGCTGTTTGATGATGCCGGTTTGATCCTCGTCGACTTTAAGCTGGAGTTTGGTCTGTTCAACGGTGAAGTGGTGCTTGGCGACGAATTCTCTCCGGACGGCAGCCGTCTGTGGGATAAAAACACCCTCGATAAAATGGACAAAGACCGCTTCCGTCAGAGCCTCGGCGGCCTGATCGAAGCCTACGAAGAAGTGGCCCACCGTCTGGGCGTCAAACTGGATTAATCTCCCGCGCGCCGGAAGAAATCGCATCTTCTGGCGCTCTTCTTGTTGTTTCCTGTGGTAATCCTGCGCTGAACCGCCTACGATCTCTCATATTCGAGAATATGATGGACTAGAGGTGCTTATGCGCTGGCAAGGGCGTCGCGAAAGCGACAATGTGGAAGACAGACGTAGTGATTCAGGTTCGCCGCTGGGCGGCGGTGGCGGTGGTTTCCGCATTCCAAGCGGTAAAGGCGGCATCGTCCTGCTGATTATCGTGCTGGTGGCGGGTTACTACGGCGTGGATTTAACCGGCATGTTGACCGGCGAGCCGATGCCCCAGCAGCAAACTTCGACCCAGCGTTCCATCAGCCCGAAAGATGATGAAGCGGCGAAGTTCACCTCCGTTATTCTGGCCACCACTGAAGATACCTGGGGCCCTATCTTTGAGAAGATGGGGCGGCAATACGTTCAGCCGAAACTGGTGATGTATCGCGGCGCGACGCGGACCGGCTGCGGTACCGGGCAATCGGTGATGGGGCCGTTCTACTGCCCGGCGGACAGTACGGTCTATATCGACCTGTCATTCTACGATGAGATGAAAAACAAACTCGGCGCTGATGGCGACTTCGCGCAGGGCTATGTTATCGCGCACGAAGTGGGCCACCACGTGCAGAAACTGCTCGGAATTGAACCTAAGGTTCGCCAATTGCAGCAGCAGGCCTCGCAAACTGAGGTAAACCGCCTGTCGGTGAAAATGGAGCTTCAGGCCGACTGCTTTGCCGGCGTATGGGGCAATAACATGCAGAAACAGGACATCATGGAAACCGGCGATCTGCAGGAGGCGTTAAACGCCGCCGAAGCGATTGGCGATGACCGCCTGCAGGAACAGAGCCAGGGGCGCGTGGTACCGGACAGCTTCACCCATGGTACCTCTCAACAGCGCTACACGTGGTTCAAACGCGGTTTTGATAGCGGCGATCCGGCGCAGTGTAATACCTTCGGCAGCTCGCTCCGCTAAGCTTTGCCGATGGAACCACTGCTTCATCTGAGCGCGCAAATGGCGCGCGAAGGCATTCGTCGCCTGCTGGTGCTCAGCGGTGACGAACGCTGGTCTTTGCAACAAGCGCTCTACTTGCGCAGCCAGCTGGAAGGCGATGGCCTGTGGGTTGGCCCGCAGCCGCAGCAGGAACCCTGCGTGGCGCCAGGCGCGCTGAAAACGCTGCTGGGCCGCGAGTTCCAGCACGCTTTTTTTGACGCTCGCCACGGGTTTGATGTATCCGCATTCGCCGCGCTGGCCGGTACGTTGCGCGCCGGCAGCTGGCTGGTGCTGTTGGTCGCCGATTTTTCACGTTGGCCTGCGCAAGCGGATGCCGATTCCCTGCGCTGGAGCGACACGGCACAACCTATCGCTACCCCTAATTTCGTCCACCGCTTTTGTCAGCAGATTGCCGGCGACCGGGAGGTTGCGCTGTGGCAACAGAGCAACGGCCTGCGCCTGCCGGACACTGCCCCGCGCGTAAGCTGGCATCCGGCCGATGGCCATCCGCAGGCTGAACAGGCGGCGATTCTTGCGGCGCTCATTGCCTCGCCTCCGGGGATTGCCGCCGTCACCGCTGAGCGCGGGCGCGGTAAATCCGCGCTGGCGGGGATGTTGATCGCCGAACTTGCCGGCGAGGCGATTGTGACTGCGCCAACGCGCGGCGCGGCAGAGGTGATTGCCGCTTTTGCAGGCGAGCGTATGCGCTTTATGGCCCCCGATGCGCTTCTGGCCAGCGATGCTCAGGCCGACTGGCTGGTGGTCGATGAGGCAGCAGCGATCCCGGCGCCGCTGCTGCGACGGCTGGCGGCGCGTTTCCCGCACACGTTATTAACCACTACCATTCAGGGCTATGAGGGCACCGGCCGCGGCTTTTTGCTGAAATTTTGCGCCGGCTTCCCGCAGCTACGTCACTACAGCCTGACGGCGCCGATTCGCTGGGCGCCTGGCTGCCCGCTGGAGTCGGCCATCGAGCGGCTGTTGTTATTTAGCGATGGGGCATTTCTCCACGCGCCGCAGGGGGAGCCGCAGCTGGAAGCGCTGAATCAGCATGCCTGGCGTGAGCAGCCTTCGCGACCGGAGGCGGTCTATCAACTGCTTTCCGGCGCGCATTATCGCACGTCGCCGCTGGATCTGCGGCGAATGATGGATGCGCCCGGTCAGCACTTCACCGCCGCCAGCTGCGCGGATGGCGTCGCCGGCGCGCTGTGGCTGGTGGAGGAGGGCGGGCTCGAGCCCGAACTCAGCCGCGCCGTGTGGGCCGGATATCGGCGTCCGCGCGGCAATCTGGTGGCCCAGTCGCTGGCGGCGCATGGCGGTAGTCCGCTGGCGGCGACGCTGACCGGCAGGCGCGTCAGCCGTATTGCCGTGCATCCGGCGCGCCAGCGCGAAGGGCTGGGGCAACGTCTGATCGCGGATGCCGTTAATCATACCCGTGGCTGCGATTATCTCTCCGTTAGCTTTGGTTATACCCCTGAACTGTGGCGCTTCTGGCAGCGCTGCGGCTTTACGTTGGTACGGCTGGGAACCCACCGCGAGGCGAGCAGCGGCTGTTATACGGCGATGGCGCTTTACCCGTTAAGCGAAGAAGGCCATCAACTGGCCCGACAGGAAAACCAGCGGCTTGCTCGCGATGAACGCTGGTTGAGCCAGTGGCGTGATGAACGCGCCCCGGTAACGGCGGTTGAAGCAGCTATGCTTACAGAGGATGACTGGCTGGAGGTCGCCGGCTTCGCCTTTGCCCATCGTCCCTTGTTGACGGCGGCCGGTAGTCTGAACCGGCTTCTGCAGGCGACGCCGCTGCCGTTAGCGGCGCTTCGTTCACGCTTAGATCGCCAGGATGAAATCGTGCTATGTGCGAGCCTTGGATTATCCGGGCGAAAAGCGCTGCTGGCGCGGCTGCGCGAAGAGGCGGCGGCGGCCCTGTCGAGCCTGGATCCGGCCCGTGCGGAGCGGCTTGGCGAATGGGTGCGAAAGCTGCAATTTTTTTAACTAACTCATTCAGTTAAATGTCATGGTCATATTCCGTATCCGGCGTAAACTGCCCATCTGAATCAGGAGCCAGGCTCCTGTATATCAGCCACATCAGGAGACAGCCATGAAACACGATCACTTTATTGTTCAAAGCCCTGCGACGCCTGCGCAACAGTTGCTGCTGCTGTTTCATGGCGTTGGCGATAATCCGGTGGCGATGGGGCAAATCGGCAGCTGGTTTGCGCCGCTGTTTCCGAATGCGCTTATCGTCAGCATCGGCGGCGCTGAACCCTGCGGCCCGGCGCCGGCGCGCCAGTGGTTTTCGGTACAAGGCGTGACGGAAGAGAATCGTCAGCCGCGAATTGACGCCATCATGCCGACCTTTATCGAAACGGTGCGCTACTGGCAAAAACAGAGCGGTTTAGGCCCGCAGGCAACGGCGCTGATCGGTTTTTCGCAGGGGGCGATTATGTCGCTCGAGAGTATTAAAGCCGAACCAGAACTGGCGTCGCGAGTGATTGCCTTTAACGGCCGTTACGCTACGCTTCCGCAAACGGTGACGACGCAAACCACCGTACACCTGATCCACGGCGGCGACGACCGGGTGATCGATCTGGCGTGGGCGGTTGCGGCACAGGAGCGGCTGCAGGAACTGGGCGGCGATGTAACATTGGATATCGTTGACGATCTCGGGCATGCCATTGATGATCGCAGTATGCAGTTTGCTCTCGACCGGCTACGTTATACCGTGCCGAAGCACTATTTTGATGAAGCGTTGAGCGGCGGAACGCCGAAAGATGACGATATTATTGAAATGCTGTAATAGCTCCGCGGCGCAGGGAGTGCACAGGGGGCGGCCAGTCGCCACCAGCACCGGCAGTTTCAGCCAGCGTGGCGAATACATTAAAGGCAGGTCGCACGAACCGTAGGCCGGATAAGGCGCAGCCGCCATCCGGCGCAAAGCGGCTCCTGATCCGCGGATATTGCCCGG
>CABUCP010000024.1 GCA_902490055.1 uncultured Klebsiella sp.
ATCTATACTTTTCCACCTGTAGCGAATCCGGCGGCGAACGAGCGGCGGATGAGACAAAGTCCGCTCCCTCATCATGGGTACTGCTATTTACCAGCAGTACCCTTTATAATATGGGGCTTTTAATTCCGTGGAGGTTCGCGTGCTGTCTGTTTCCACTGCGCTGGAAAGCCTGCTTGGCTGTCTGGCCGAAGATTTTCCACCGTCATCCGGCACGCGAATTTTCGATATCTCTTTCCCGCTTAACGACGCTTTCGACCCGCTGCTGTGGTGCGCCCATCAGCCGTGCTGGCCGCAGTTTTACTGGCAGCAGCGTAACGGCGATGAAGAGCTGGCGGCGCTGGGGGCGGTGATAACCTTTTCCTCTCTGTCTGCAGCACATGATTTTCTATCCGCGCAGGGGCGGGAAGATCTGCGCATCAGCGGCCTGAACGCATTTGACCCGCAGCAGGGGAACCTGTTTCTGCCGCGCCTGGAATGGCGTCGGGTGGGCGGCAAAGCGACACTGCGGCTGGTCTTGCATAGCGCCACTTCGCTGCGCGATGACGCGGCGGCGGCGCGGGCGTTTATCCATTCGCTGAATACCGCACAGGTGACGCCGGCGCCGATGCCGTTGCTGCAACGCGAGCAGCATGCGCCGGAATACCCGCAGTGGCGCGATCTGATTGTGCAGGCGACTCAGGCCATTAGCGCGGGCGAAATGGATAAAGTTGTCCTGGCGCGGGCTACGGATTTACGTTTCAACGCTCCACTGCAGGCCGCTGCCATTATGGCTGCCAGCCGGCGCAGCAACCTCAACTGTTTTCATTTTCTGATGGCCTTTAGCGCGCAGCAGGCGTTTCTCGGCTCCACGCCGGAGCGGTTATGGCGGCGACGCGGGGCGCTGCTGCGCACCGAAGCGCTGGCGGGTACCGTCGCTAACCATCACGATGACGCTCGAGCGCAGCAGTTTGCCGATTGGCTAATGAAAGACGATAAAAACCAGCGGGAAAATATGCTGGTGGTGGAAGATATCTGCCAGCGCCTGCAGAGCGAGTCGCCGACGCTTGACGTGCTGCCGCCACAGGTTGTGCGCCTGCGTAAAGTGCAGCATCTGCGGCGCTGCATCTGGACAGAACTTAGCGCGCCTGATGACCGCCGCTGTCTGCTGCAACTGCAGCCTACCGCCGCGGTGGCGGGGCTGCCGCGCCGGGCGGCGCTGGCGTTTATTGAGCGTCGTGAACCGTTCGCCCGGGAATGGTACGCCGGTTCCGCCGGCTATCTGTCGTTGGCGCAAAGCGAGTTCTGCGTGGCGCTGCGCTCGGCAAAAGTCGAGGACGATACCCTCAGGCTGTATGCCGGGGCCGGTATCGTCAGCGGATCTGACCCGCAGCAAGAGTGGCAAGAAATAGAAAATAAAGCGGCAGGGTTACGATCGTTATTACTTTCAGAAACGTAGAGAGACGACGTATATCAAAACGGCGCCACTTTACCTTATCTATACTTAGCATCAATATTTGATACCGGACAATTTCATGTCAGTAAGCGCATTTAACCGACGCTGGGCGGCGGTGATCCTGGAAGCTTTAACGCGCCATGGCGTGCAGCATATCTGCATTGCGCCTGGCTCGCGCTCGACACCTCTCACCCTGGCGGCGGCGGAAAACCGCGCATTTATTCATCATACTCATTTCGACGAACGCGGTCTTGGCCACCTCGCGCTGGGGCTGGCGAAAGCCAGCCGCCAACCGGTGGCGGTGATTGTGACTTCCGGAACCGCTACCGCTAACCTCTATCCGGCGCTGATCGAAGCGGGGCTGACCGGTGAAAAACTGATTCTGCTAACCGCCGACCGCCCGCCGGAGCTTATCGACTGCGGCGCCAATCAAGCGATCCGCCAACCGGGAATGTTTGCTTCCCATCCCGCGCAGACGATTTCACTACCGCGACCATCGCAGGATATTTCCGCCCGCTGGCTGGTGTCGACTATCGACCAGGCGCTGGGCGAGCTGCATGCCGGCGGCGTGCATATCAACTGCCCATTCGCTGAGCCCCTGTATGGCGATATGGACGATACCGGACTGGAGTGGCAACAGCAGCTCGGCAACTGGTGGCAGAGCGATAAACCCTGGTTACGTCAGGCGCTGCAGATGGAGAGTGAGAAACAGCGCGACTGGTTCTTCTGGCGGCAAAAACGCGGCGTGGTGGTGGCGGGCAGAATGAGCGCCGCCGAAGGCAAGAAGGTGGCCGAGTGGGCGCAAACTCTCGGCTGGCCGCTGATTGGCGATGTGTTATCGCAAACCGGGCAGCCGCTGCCATGCGCCGATTTGTGGTTAGGCAACGGCAAAGCGGTCAGCGAACTGGCACAGGCGCAAATCGTCGTGCAGCTCGGCAGTAGCCTGACCGGCAAACGCATTCTACAGTGGCAGGCGACCTGCGAGCCGGATGAGTACTGGTTGGTGGATAATCTCACTGGTCGTCTCGATCCCGCCCAGCACCGCGGCCGCCGTTTGCTCTCAAGCGTTGAACGCTGGCTTGAACTCCATCCGGCGGAGAAACGTCAGCCGTGGGTAACGGCGATTCCCGTACTTGCCGAGCAGGCGTGGCAAGCCGCCGTCGCCAGCAACGAGCCTTTTGGCGAAGCGCAGCTGGCGCAGCGTATTCGGCGCTATCTGCCGGATCAGGGGCAATTGTTTGTCGGCAACAGCCTGGTCGTTCGTCTGATTGACGCGCTGGCGCAGCTGCCGGCAGGGTACCCGGTCTACAGCAATCGCGGCGCCAGCGGCATTGACGGCCTGCTGGCGACCGCCGCCGGCGTACAGCGCGCCAGCGCCCGGCCGACGCTGGCGATCGTCGGCGATCTCTCAGCTTTATACGATCTCAACTCGCTGGCCCTGCTGCGCCAGGCATCGGCGCCGCTGGTGCTGATCGTGGTGAATAATAACGGCGGGCAAATTTTCTCAATGTTGCCGACGCCGCAGGACGAGCGCCGTCAGTTCTATTTAATGCCGCAGGATGTTGATTTCAGCCATGCGGCGGCGATGTTCGGCCTGACCTATCATCGCCCGCAAGACTGGCTGGCGTTGGATGAGGCGCTGGCAGGCGCATGGCGTAGCGCCGGGGCGACGGTGATTGAGCTGGTGGTCAACGAGACCGACGGCACGCACACTCTCCAGCAGCTGTTGGCGCAGGTCAGCCGTCTGTGATGCTTAGCGCTGCGGCCGAAAGCGGCCAGCCGGGCTTTCCCTGGCTGGTGTTTGTGCACGGCTTTTCCGGCGATCGCAACGAGTGGCGCGACGTGGGCGAGGCGCTTCGCGCCTGGCCGCGGTTGTATCTTGATTTGCCGGGCCATGGCGGATCGGCGGATATTGCGGTGAGCGGCTTTGCCGATGTCAGCGAATTGCTGCAAACCACGCTGAGTAGTTACAACATCCTTGATTATTGGCTGATTGGCTACTCATTAGGCGGCCGGGTAGCGATGGACTTCGCCTGCCAGTCGCGCGCGGGCCTGCGTGGGCTGATCGTCGAGGGCGGTCACCCCGGTCTGCAGGATGAAGCATCGCGGCTGGCGCGGCGCGGCAATGATAGCGCCTGGGCGGAACGTTTTCGCCGCGAGCCGTTAGCGCAGGTCTTCGCCGACTGGTATCAGCAGCCGGTCTTCGCTTCGCTGAATGCGGCGCAGCGCGAGTCATTGATCGCCTTACGTAGCCGCAATAACGGCAAGACGCTGGCGGCGATGCTGGAGGCAACCTCCCTTGCCGGGCAGGACGATCTCCGCGTTCCGCTACAGGCGCGCGATTTTCCTTTTCATTACCTGTGCGGTGAACGCGACGCGAAGTTTCGCGCCATCGCGCAAGCGCTTAGCGCAGAGACCCATATCATTCACCATGCCGGACACAACGCGCACCGGGAAAACCCCGCGGCGGTGATTGCCTGTCTGACGCAGATTCTGGCTAGTTAACTGAAGGACATTTTATGATCTCTCTTGATGAAGCAATGCTCTACGCCCCCGTTGAATGGCACGACTGTTCCGAAGGCTATACCGATATTCGTTATCAAAAATCCACTGACGGGATTGCCAAAATCACTATCAACCGCCCGCAGGTACGCAACGCTTTCCGTCCGCTGACCGTTAAAGAGATGATTCAGGCGCTGGCGGATGCCCGCTATGACGATAATATCGGCGTGATCGTACTGACCGGCGAAGGTGATCAAGCCTTCTGCGCTGGCGGTGACCAGAAAGTACGCGGCGATTACGGCGGCTATCAGGATGACTCCGGCGTTCACCACCTTAACGTGCTCGATTTCCAGCGCCAGATCCGCACCTGTCCGAAACCGGTGGTGGCGATGGTAGCCGGCTACTCAATCGGCGGCGGCCACGTGTTGCACATGATGTGCGATCTGACCATCGCGGCGGAAAATGCCATCTTTGGCCAGACCGGGCCTAAAGTGGGTTCGTTTGATGGCGGTTGGGGCGCTTCCTATATGGCGCGTATTGTTGGGCAGAAAAAAGCGCGCGAGATTTGGTTCCTGTGTCGTCAGTATGACGCGCAGCAGGCGCTGGATATGGGACTGGTTAACACCGTGGTCCCGTTGGCGGATCTGGAAAAAGAGACCGTGCGCTGGTGTCGCGAAATGCTGCAAAACAGCCCGATGGCCCTGCGTTGCCTGAAAGCGGCGCTGAACGCCGACTGCGACGGTCAGGCCGGTCTGCAGGAGCTGGCAGGTAACGCCACTATGCTGTTCTACATGACGGAAGAAGGGCAGGAAGGCCGTAACGCCTTCAACCAGAAACGTCAGCCGGACTTCAGCAAATTTAAACGGAATCCATAATGCGCGTTTCGCAGGTTTACCGCTGGCAGATACCGATGGACGCGGGCGTGGTTCTGCGCGAACGGCGGTTAAAAACCCGCGACGGGCTGTTCATCCGCCTGCAGGAGGATGAACGTGAAGGCTGGGGGGAAATTTCTCCCCTGCCGGGATTTAGTGACGAGACGCTGGAAGACGCGCAGGTGGCGCTACTGGCGTGGGCGCAGGACTGGCGCGACGGCAAGGAACCACCGCTGCCCGCGCTGCCCTCCGTGGCGTTTGGCATCAGCTGCGCCCAGGCCGAGCTCGGCGGTGAATTACCGCAGGCTGCGGATTATCGCGCGGCGCCGCTCTGTTCCGGCGATCCGGATGAACTGTTCGCCAAACTGGCGGCGATGCCTGGCGAGAAAGTCGCCAAAGTGAAAGTGGGGCTCTGGGAGGCGGTGCGCGACGGCATGGTGGTGAATTTGCTGCTGGAAGCGATCCCCGACCTACAGCTGCGGCTGGATGCCAATCGCGCGTGGACGCCGCTCAAAGCGCAGCAGTTCGCCAAATATGTCAATCCGGCGTATCGCCAACGCATCGCGTTTCTTGAAGAACCCTGCAAAAGCCGCGATGACTCGCGCGAATTCAGCCGGCAGACCGGCATCGCCATCGCCTGGGATGAAAGCCTGCGCGAGGCGGATTTCCGCTTGGTCGCCGAGCCTGGCGTGCGCGCGGTGGTGATCAAACCGACGCTGACCGGCAGCTTGCACAAGGTTCAGCAACAGGTCGCTGCCGCCCATGCGCTGGGGCTTAGCGCGGTGATCAGTTCGTCTATTGAGTCCAGTCTTGGCTTAACCCAGCTGGCGCGGATCGCCGCGTGGCTGACGCCGCAAACTATCCCCGGGCTGGATACCCTGCCGCTGATGGGCGCGCAGCTGGTACGGGCGTGGCCGGCGAGCACGCTGCCGATGATGACCCCTGATAAGCTGGAGCGGCTGCTGTGATATTCACCGATTGGCCCTGGCGCCAGTGGCGCCAGCAACGCGGCGAGTCTCTGGCGCTGCGTCTGAATAACCATGCGCTGAACTGGCGACAGCTGTGCGCGCGCGTTGATGCGCTGGCGGCAGGGTTTGTCGCGCAGGGCGTAGCGGAAGGTCAGGGCGTGGCGCTGCGGGCTTATAATCAGCCGGAGACGCTGCTTGCCTGGCTGGCGCTGCTGCAGTGCGGCGCGCGGGTGCTGCCGCTGAATCCGCAACTGCCAGCAACCTTGCTGCAGGAGCTATTACCTGCGTTAACCGTCGAGCATCAACTGGTGCTTAACGGCGATGCGCTGCCGGGGAATTTACTCGCGTTAACTCTTCAGGAAGCAGAAGGCGACCATGCCGCTTGCTGGCGCGGCGATCGGTTGGCGTCGATGACGTTAACTTCAGGTTCAACCGGTCTGCCAAAGGCGGCAGTACATTGCGCGAACGCCCACCTGGCGAGCGCCGCCGGGGTGCTGGCGCTAATGCCTTTTGCCGCAGAAGATGACTGGCTGCTGTCGCTGCCGCTGTTTCACGTCTCCGGGCAGGGGATCCTCTGGCGCTGGCTGCTGGTCGGCGCGCGGCTAACGGTGCGCGACAAACAGCCGCTGGAGCAGGCGCTGCAGGGCTGTACTCATGCCTCGCTGGTGCCGACTCAGCTCTGGCGTCTGCTGAATGATGACGCCGAGGTGTCGCTGAAGGCGGTACTGCTTGGCGGCGCGGCCATCCCGGTTGAGCTTACCGAACGGGCGCGGGCGCGCGGTATTCGCAGTTTCTGCGGCTACGGTCTTACCGAATTCGCGTCAACCGTCTGCGCCAAAGAGGCCGATGGCGCGGCGGATGTTGGCGCGCCGCTGCCGGGACGTGAGGTAAAAATCGTTGCTGGCGAGATCTGGCTACGGGCAGAGAGCATGGCGGCAGGCTACTGGCGCGACGGCCAACTGCTGGCGTTAACCAATGCCGAAGGCTGGTTTGCCACCCGTGACCGCGGGGAGTTTAGCGACGGTCGGCTGACGGTTCTTGGGCGCATGGATAACCTCTTTTTTAGCGGCGGCGAAGGTATTCAACCTGAAGAGGTCGAGCGAATTTTAATCGCCCACCCGCAGGTACAGCAGATATTTATCGTACCGTTGGATGACGCCGAATTCGGCGAGCGCCCGGTGGCGGTGGTCGAGTGCGATAGTGGCTGCGAGATGGCGTCACTAGCGAAATGGAGCATGGAGCGGTTGGCGCGTTTCCAACAGCCGGTTCACTGGCTGCGGCTGCCGGAAACGTTAAAAAATGGCGGGATTAAGATTTCGCGCCGGGCGCTGCGCGATTGGGTGCGCCAGCAGGCGAGCGCGGCTGAAGTTTAATCAGTTGTCGTGTGTGCATTCCGGCGAGCAGGATAACGGTCGTTAAGGCGCCAAGGAGGGCGCAAAACATATCCGACTGCGTATCCCAGGGATCGCCCTGGGTGCCGAGGAAATCATCGGCGCCTTGCCCCAGCGCTAACGCCGCCCACCATTCAATCAGTTCATACATGGCGCTAATCGCCAGCGCAATACAGCAAACCACAAACGCCACCATTTTGCGTCCCTGAACATAACCGCCGCGCAGCAGGATTTCTCGTGCCGCCAGCGCCGGTACCAGCCCCTGGAAAAAGTGACCAAGCTTGTCATAAGGATTACGGCTGAGGCCAAACCACGCCTGAACATCAAAGCCGATAGGCACCTTGGCATAGGTGTACATCCCGCCGACCATTAAAATAATGGCGTGAAAGAAAATAAGCAGATATAGCAGCGGCGTTAGCGGATAGCGCGAACGCGTGGCCAGCAGCAGCGGCACGATGATGATAACCGGCGTGACTTCCATCAGCCAGGTGAGTTTGTCCCCCGCGCTAACCCCGGTGTAAAGCAGAATTAGCGCCAGCGCCAGGGTTGCGCAGTAGATGAATGAGCTGGAAACCTGATTCGTCATGATTTAACGCCCGGATGGTAAAGAGATGACTATCAGATAGATAGCGGAAAAATACAACGCAGAATATGGCGGGGGATGATAAATCGGATGAGCGGCAAGCAACCGGCAGGTTAGCCTAAAAGGCCCGGACAGTATCATCCCGCCGGGCCGTTGGTGATTAACAGTCCGCGACTTCGCTTTTCAGCGCCGCCCGGCGCTTACGCCAGTATTTCAATACCAGCGGCATCACGATCACCAGTACCGCCAGTATCAGCAGCGTTTTGGTTACGCCGCTTTGCCACAGGATAGCCAGATTACCGTTGCTAATCGACAGCGCGCGGCGCAGGTTCTGCTCCAGCATTTCGCCGAGTACGAACCCGAGGATCAGCGGCGACATCGGGAAGTGCATCTTACGCATGATATAGCCAAGCACGCCGAGGCCGACCATCAGCAGCAGGTCAAAGGTGGTACTGTGCACCGCGTAGACGCCAACGGCGGAAACCGCCGCGATGGCCGGTACCAGGAACCACAGCGGAATGGTCAGCATGCGGGTGAACAGGCCAATCAGCGGAATATTCATGATCAACAGCATCACGTTGGCGATAAGCAGCGCGGCGATGAGTCCCCAGACGATATCCGGTTGTTCGGTGAACATTGCCGGACCGGGGGTGATGTTATACAGGGTCAGCGCGCCCATCATGACCGCCGTGGTGCCGGAACCCGGAACGCCGAGCGTCAGCATCGGGATAAACGAGCCGCAGGCGGAGGCGTTATTGGCCGCCTCCGGCGCCGCGACGCCGCGAATATCGCCTTTACCGAAGTTGTCGCTGTTGCCGCTGAGTTTTTTCTCCGTCATATAGGTGATGGCGCTGGCGATGGTCGCTCCGGCGCCGGGCAGAATACCGACGAAAAAGCCGACCACCGAAGAGCGCAGGGTCGCGCCAACGCACTGTGCGGCTTCTTTGGTGTTAAACAGCATCCGCCCGGTCTTGCGCACCAGCGTTTGCCCGCTGCTGGTGCTCTCCAGCATCAGCAGGATCTCAGAAACCGAGAACAGACCGATGACTACCACGATAAACTGTACGCCGTCGGAGAGGTGGACGCTGTCGAAGGTGAAGCGATATACCCCGGTGTTGGCATCCACGCCCACCGTCGCCAGGCCCAAACCGATTAATGCCGCAAGAAACGACTTCAGCGGGTTTTGCGCCATCATGCTGCCGAGGCAGGCGATAGCGAAGACCATCAGCGCGAAATATTCCGCCGGGCCGAACGCCAGCGACCACTGGGCAAGGATTGGTGCGAACAGAATGATGCCGCCAATGGCGATCAACGAACCAAAGAAGGAACTGACGGCGGAAATCGACAGCGCGACGCCGCCGCGTCCCTGCTGCGCCATTGGATAACCGTCGAGAGCCGTCATGATGGCGGCGGCATCGCCAGGTACGTTTAGCAGGATAGATGAAATGCGCCCGCCATATTCGCAGCCGATATAAACCGTTGCCAGCAGGATTAACGCCGATTCCGCAGGTAAGTGCAGGGCGAAGGCCAGCGGCAGCAGGATCGCCACGCCGTTGATAGGCCCGAGTCCGGGCAGCAGGCCGACGATGGTGCCGACAAAACAGCCAATCAGGGCGATAAGCAGGTTTTCCGGCGTCATGGCGACGGCGAAGCCCTGTGACAGATAGATCCAGGTATCCATAAGCTCCTCCGTTAATTTAACCAGATGCCGAGCGGCAGAGTGACATCAAGCAGGGTGTCGAAGGCGTACCATAGCGCCACCCCCATCACCACGCCGGCAATTCCAGCCGCCGGCAGCGTGGCGCCGAACAGCAAACCAATTACCGCGGTCAGTAGCGCGGTTGCCAGTGGGAAACCTAACCATTCGAAGCCCCACGCATACACCACCAGCACCACAACCATGGTCAGCAGGCGCTGCAGTACACGGCGTCCCGGCCACTCAATGGCGTCCGGACGACGCAGCAGCATCAGCGCCGAGCACAGTAGCATCAGCCCGAGGATACCCAGTGGGAAGGGACGTGGGCCGACGGGTTCATAGGAGTACTCGCTGTGGATCTGCCAGGCGATAAACAGGCCGCCTACGCATAACAACAGCCAGACGCCGGCAAAAATACGATCGCTCATTTGCGCCTCCGCCGGTTATTTCGCCAGGCCAAAGGCTTTCGCCTGTTCGCGATAATCGCTGACCTGCTGCTTCACGTAGGTATCGAGTTCCTTGCCATTCATGTTGAATTCAAACAGGCCGCGCAGTTCACGTTGCTTTTTGAACTCTTCGGTCTGCTGCAGTTTAGTGAATTCATCAACCCACCACTGATAGTCGGCGTCACTCACTTTCGGCCCCATAAAGAAGCCGCGAATAATCGGCCAGACCAGGTCGTAGCCCTGCTCTTTGGCGGTGGGGACATCGGCCAGCGCGCCTGGTAGACGTTCGTTTGAGAACACCGCCAGTACGCGGATTTTATTTCCCTGCAGATACGGCACCATTTCGCTGAGATCGCCAGAGACTGCCTGGACGTGGTTACCGAGCAGCGCCGTCACCGGTTCGCCGCCGCCTTCAAAGGCGACATAGCGCATTTTATGCGGATCAACGTTGGCTTTTTGCGCCAGCAGCGCTGCTTTCATCCAGTCCTGGCTGCCGATGGACGCGCCGGCGCCAATCACAATAGTGGCGGGATTTTTCTCCATGGCGGTCATAAACGACTTCAGGTCTTTCCACGGCGAATCGGCGCGGACGGCAATCATGCCGTAGTCGGTGCCGACGCTGGCCAGCCAGCGCACATCATCAACGCCGTAGCGGCCGAATTTTCCCTGCGACAGGTTCAGCAGCGAGCCGCCGGAGAAGGCGACAACGGTACCGGGCTCTGCCGGGCGCTGGGCGACAATGGCGTTGTAGGCCACCGCGCCGACGCCGCCGGGCATATAGGTGACGCGCATCGGTTTCTCAATTGCGCCGGTTTCCATCAGGCTGACCTGAATCAGCTTACAGGTGAGGTCAAAACCGCCGCCGGGCTTAGCGGGAGCGATACATTCAGTGCGGGAAGGCGCTTGTGCGGCGAATGCCGAAGTGGCGCAGAGGCACAGCGCGATAGCGCTAAGGTGACGAAGAAATGGCGTTTTCATAGGCTTCCTCAGTAGGTACAGGGAATGTTTTTTTGATTATGTGAACCGACATGTGGCGATTCGGTTGCGTGATTGTTAAAACAGTTACCTTTCATTTCCCTTTCAATGCGGCAGCAACTTTACAGGATGTGATATGCGTCTCTTATTAGCCGAAGATAATCGTGAGCTGGCTCACTGGCTGGAAAAAGCGCTGGTACAAGGCGGTTTCGCCGTCGACTGCGTATTTGACGGCCGGGCGGCGGACCACCTGCTACAAAGCGAAAAATATGCGCTGGCGGTGTTGGATATCGGCATGCCGGGCTTAGATGGCCTGGAGGTGGTGCAGAGGTTACGCAAGCGCGGACAAACCCTACCGGTGCTGTTGCTGACCGCGCGCAGCGCGGTGGCTGACAGGGTGAAAGGGTTAAACGTCGGCGCCGATGATTATCTGCCAAAGCCTTTTGAGCTGGAGGAGCTCGACGCCCGGCTGCGGGCGCTACTGCGGCGCAGTGAAGGGCAGGTACAAGAGGTCCAGCAGCTCGGCGAGCTGGAGTATCGCGACGAAGGCTATTTTTTACTGCGTGGAGAGAGGCTGTCTCTCACGCCGCGCGAGCTGGCGCTATTGAAAGTGCTGATGTTTCGCCGTACCCGTCCGGTCTCCCGCCAGCAGCTCTTTGAACAGGTATTTAGCCTCAGCGATGACGTCAGCCCGGAGAGCATTGAGCTCTATATCCACCGTTTGAGGAAAAAGCTGCAGGATAGCAACGTCCGCATTACCACGCTGCGAGGGCTGGGTTACCTGCTGGAGTGCGCACAGCATGAGGTGGGGTAAACCGCAATCGCTGTATGCCCAACTGCTGCTGTTTCTCGGCCTGCCGCTGGCGCTGCTATGGGGGCTTTCGGCATTCAATAGCTACGTCAACGCGCTGCAGGCGGCGACTCAGGCCTACGATCGTACGCTGCTGTCGTCGGCGCGCACGGTGGCGGAACGGCTGGTGGTGCGTCATGGCCACCTTGAGGTTAATGTGCCGTGGGTGGTGCTGGATAGCTTTGAGCTCAACATGAATGACCGGCTGTATTACAAGGTGCTCGACCCGCAAGGGAAAGTGATTTCCGGTTTTGATGATCTACCGGCGATGCCGCCGGCGACCTCGCGCACCCAGCTCTATCCTGCGCTGGCGTGGTTTTATCATACCGAATATCGCGGACAGGCGATTCGCGTGGCGCGCCTGCTGCAGCCGGTCAACGAAGGCGGTATTGTCGGGATGGCGGAGATTTATATTGCCGAAACGCTGCAGTCGCGGCGCTGGCTAGCCGGGCAGCTCCTGTTCTCCTCCTGGGTATCGCAGGGCCTATTGGTGCTGTTGACGTTGGTCCTGGCCGGCTGGCTATTGCGCCGCGTGCTTCGGCCAATGCGTCAGCTTTCAGCGCTGATGGTGCGCCGCGAACCCGGCCTGCTGACGCCGCTACCGGAGCTGCTTCCCTGGTCGGAAACGCGGCTGCTCATTGTGGCTTTTAACCGCTATATCGACCGCCTGCGGGTGATGATTTCTCGCCAGGCGCGCTTCAGCGCCGACGCATCCCATCAGTTGAAAACGCCGTTGGCGGTATTGAAAACCCAGGCCTCGGTGGCGCTGGCCAGCGACGACCCCCAACTGTGGCGCGAAAGCCTGCAGGCGATGCGCGCCACCCTCGACGATACGGTGTTGCTTACCGAACGTCTGTTGCAGCTGGCGACGGTGACGCGCCGCGAGCAAGGCGAACGGGCTTTTACGACCATTGATCTACAGGAAGTCGCGCACCATAGCTGCTTTTCGCGCATTGCGCAGGCGCGGAGTAAAAACATCGATCTGGGGTATGAGGGCGAGCAGTCGCCGGTAAAAATTTTGGGCGATAGCGTTTTGCTGGGTGAACTGTGCGCTAACTTACTCGACAATGCGATTCGCTACACCCCGGAAGATGGCACGGTCACGCTGAGCCTGTACCGCGATGGCGAGGCGGTGGTGCTGAACGTAGAAGATAGCGGGCCGGGAATTGACGACCAGCAGATAAATCAGGCGCTGACGCCGTTTCGTCGCCTGGATAACGTCGGCGCGAACCCTGGCGCCGGGCTGGGGCTGGCGCTGGTGAATGATATTGCGCGGCTGCATCGCAGCCGCCCGCAACTATCGCGCAGCGAGAGCCTGGGCGGCCTTAAGGTGACGCTACGCCTGCTCGCCGCCGGATCAGAGTAAACCTTTCAGGCTGAGGGTGAGGCGGGTTGCGGCATTGAGATCGTAATTTGGCAGATCTTCAGCCTTGACCCAGGCGTAGTCGGCAAACTCTTCGTTAATCGTGATTTCGCGGTTGGCGCTTATGCAGTCGAAAATCAGGTAGATCATATAGATCTCTTCCTGGCGGCCATCGGCGTAGGTTTTCACCCGAATATCATCGCGGAAGGTCCACGGTGTGATGTGGGTGAGCTCGAGTTTTTCGCCGAGCTCCTCGCGCACTTCACGCCGCAGCGCCTCTTCAATGCGTTCGCCCGGTTCCATGCCGCCGCCGGACAGGGCCCACTGTCCGGGGAAAACCCCGCGGTCGGCGGCCATCTTGCACAACAGGTAATGGCCATCATTTTGGATTAGCGGGCAAACAATCGTCCTTTGACGCATGAATTATCTCCTTCAAAGTAAGTGGGGCGGCGTGTCGGTGAAACAGTTTGCGAGCCGCCTCGGTAAACCGCAAGGGAAAAGCACCGACGGCGTCATTGGGTGCTACGTTAAGCGAAAATTATCGTATGGAGAGCCACCATGGAAAGGACCACCCATTCTCCGCATGACGCCGTGTTTAAACACCTGCTTTCGCATCGGGCGACAGCACGGGATTTTCTGGAAATTCATCTTCCCGAACATTTGCGCGCATTATGCAACCTGCAAACGCTGCAGCTGGAATCCGGCAGCTTTATCGATGACGACCTGCGCGCCAGCCATTCCGATATCCTTTATTCGCTGAAAACCCAGGCGGGCGACGGCTATATCTATCTGCTTATTGAGCATCAAAGCTCTGCGGACCGCCATATGGCGTTTCGCCTGATGCGTTATGCGATAGCGGCGATGCAGCGGCATCTGGATAAAGGGTATACGCAACTGCCGCTAGTGATCCCGCTGCTTTTTTATCATGGACAAGTCTCACCCTGGCCGTATCCAATGTGCTGGTTGGAAGGGTTTGCTAATCCACAAACCGCGAGGCAGGTATACAACCAGGATTTTCACTTAATCGATATTACGGTGCTTCCTGACGATACAATAATGCAGCACCGACGAGTCGCGATGCTTGAGTTGCTGCAAAAGCATATCCGGCAACGCGATATGATGGAACTGCAGGAGCAACTAGCCAGCCTGCTGGCGCTGGGATACACTAGCCGCAGGCAGCTTAAGACGCTGCTTCACTATTTATTGCAGGCAGGAAATGCCGCCGATCCGGTCGCCTTTTTACGCAATCTTGCGCAAAGCGTCCCCCGACGGCCGCATAAGGAGACGCTAATGAATATTGCTCACTTTCTGGAACAGCGCGGCCATCAGCAGGGCCTTGAGCAGGGCCTTCAGCAAGGTCTTGAACAGGGAGAGCAATTGGCTGCGGAACGTATTGCCCAGGCGATGCTGGAAAACGGGCTTGATCTGCCGCTGGTTGCGAAGCTGACGGGGCTTACGTCGGAGCGCCTGGCCCTGCTCGCCCATTAATTTTTCTGCTTCCTGCAAACGGCCCGCGCGACGCCGATTGCGCAGATTAATAGTGATTT